>NZ_JABUMQ010000003.1:0-89741 GCF_013336645.1 Myxococcus sp. CA039A
CCCAGGCTCCTTGGAGGCCCAGGCCCCACCCCCGCCCTCCTCCCCAGGAGCAATGACGGAGGAGGGCTACTCGGTGGCGTTACGCCTTGCTGGGCGTGGGAGGCGGTGTCGCCTTGGAGGTCGCCGCGGCCACCTTCGCCGCGACGGGCACGGGGGGCTGGACCGCGCCCATGTGCATCCGGTGCTTCACCTCCGCGAAGCGCTCGCTGGACTCGCGCTCCGGGAACAACAGCGACACGAGGACTCCCACGACGAAAGCCAACGGCATGGTGATGATGCCTGGGTTCTTCAGCGGAAACAGCGCGCTCGTGTTCTTCAGCAGGTCCACTTGTACGGTGGGCGACAGGAAGATGAGCAGCACCGCGCTGAAAGAGCCCGTCAGCATGCTGGACACCGCTCCATACGTGGTGAACTTCTTCCACGCCATGGACAGGAGCAGTGCGGGGAAGTTGGCGCTCGCGGCGATGGCGAACGCCAGGCCCACCATGAAGGCCACGTTCTGTCCCTTGAAGGCCACGCCCAGCACCACGGCCAGCACGCCGAGGAAGAGGCTGGCGAGCCGCGCCACCTTGAGCTGCTCGTGCTCGGGCGCCTCGCCCTTGCGCACCACGCTGGACCACAAGTCATGGGACAGCGCCGCCGCTCCGGACAGCGTCAGGCCGGCCACCACCGCGAGGATGGTGGCGAAGGCCACCGCGGAGATGAAGCCCAGAAAGCCCGTGCCGCCGACGACTTCCGCCAGCATGGGCGCCGCCATGTTGCCGCCCTTGTCCACGCTGGTAATCGCCTGCCGGCCCACCAGCACCGACGCGCCGAAGCCGAGGATGAACGTCACCAGGTAGAAGTAGCCGATGAGGCCCGTGGCGTAGAACACGCTGCTGCGCGCCGCCTTCGCGTTGGGCACCGTGTAGAAGCGCATCAGGATGTGCGGCAGGCCCGCCGTGCCGAACATCAGCGCCAGCCCCAGTGAAATCGTCTCCAGCGGGTTGCTCACCAGCGCGCCCGGCGCCAGCGTCTGCGCGCCGTACTGCGTGGCCGCCTCGTTGAAGAGCGCCAGCGGGTTGAAGCCGAACTTGTACAGCACCGCTCCGGCCAGCGCGGACGCGCCGGCGAGCAGCAGCACGGCCTTCACGATTTGCACCCACGTGGTGGCAATCATTCCGCCGAAGAGCACGTAGAGAATCATCACCGCGCCGACGATGACGACGGCGACCTCGTAGGACAGGCCGAAGAGCAGGTGGATGAGGTTGCCGGCGCCCACCATCTGCGCAATCAGATAGAAGCTCACCACGGTGAGCGTGCCCAGCGCGGCGGCCAGTCGCACCGGCGTCTGCTTGAGGCGGTACGCCACCACGTCCGCGAAGGTGTACTTGCCCAGGTTGCGCAGCGGCTCGGCGATGAGGAACGTCACCACCGGCCAGCCCACCAGCCAGCCCACCGAGTAGATGAGCCCGTCGAAGCCGGACATGGCGACGAGGCCGGCGATGCCCAGGAAGCTGGCGGCGCTCATGTAGTCGCCCGCGAGGGCGAAGCCGTTCTGCAGGGCGCTCACCCCGCCGCCGGCCGCGAAAAACTCCGAGGTCGTCTTCGTCTTGCGCGCCGCCCAGTACGTGATTCCCAGGGTGACACCGACGAAGAGGAGGAAGAAGAAGATGGCCGTGCTGTTGGGCTGGCCCAGCTGCGTGCCCGGTGTCGATGTGGGGTTCATTCGAGGCTCGCTCTCAGCGACGCAGTTGGCTCAGGGCCCGGTCGTACTTGCCGTTCGCCCAGATCATGTAGATGCCCGTCAGCGCCCAGGCGGTGACGATGACGACAGCGCCCAGGAGGATTCCCACCGACAGGCCGGGGGCTATCTGATGGCCCATCAGCGGCTTGTTGAAGGCCACCAGCAGGATGAAGCCGAAGTACGCCACCAGCGTGGCCACCGTCAGGACGGCGGCCACCCGCCAGCGCGACGCGGCGAGTGCTTCCAGGGCGTCTTCTTGGGATTTCGAGGACATTTCTTGCCTCCAGTGTGACGTCGGAAGACCGAGGGGAATCAGGGCTTCGCCCGCACGGGCGTGCCCTTGGTGAGCAGTTCATCCAGCACGGCGGGGTCGGCCAGGGTGCTGGCGTCACCCAGGTTCTCCGTCTCGCCGGACGCAATCTTGCGCAGCATGCGGCGCAGAATCTTGCCGGAGCGCGTCTTGGGCAGACCATTGACCACGACCACACGGTCCGGCGTGGCGATGGGGCCGATGACGTGGCGCACCTGTTCCTTGAGCGCGCCCACCATCTGCTCCGTGGACGTCTCCAGCCAGTCCGGCTTCACCGTGACGAAGGCGCACACGCCCGTGCCCTTGATGTCATGAGGGAAACCCACCACGGCGGCCTCGGCCACGGCTTCGTGCGCGACGAGCGCGCTCTCCACCTCCGCGGTGCCCAGGCGGTGACCGGAGACGTTGAGGACGTCATCCACGCGGCCCGTAATCCAGTAGTAGCCGTCCTCGTCGCGGCGGCAGCCATCACCGGTGAAGTACAGGTTGGGGAAGCGCGAGTAGTACGTCTCCACGAAACGCTGGTGGTGGCCATACAGCGTGCGCGCCTGCCCGGGCCAGGAGCGCGCCAGACACAGGTTGCCGCTGACGCCGTTGCCCTCGATGACTCGGCCCTCGTCGTCGAGCAGCACCGGCTCCACGCCGAAGAAGGGCAGGGTGGCGGAGCCCGGCTTGCACGGCGTCGCGCCCGGCAGCGGGGAGATGAGGATGCCGCCCGTCTCCGTCTGCCACCACGTGTCGATGATGGGGTTGCGGCCCTCGCCCACCACGTCGTGGTACCAGCGCCAGACCTCCGGGTTGATGGGCTCGCCCACGCTGCCCAACAGGCGCAGCGACTTGCGCGAGGACTTCTTCACCCACGCGTCGCCCTCCCGGATGAGCGCGCGCAACGCGGTGGGCGCGGTGTAGATGACGGTGGCCTTCACGTCGTCCACCACCTGCCACAGCCGGCCCGCGTCGGGGTACGTCGGCGTGGACTCGAACAGGACGGTGGTGGTGCCGTTGATGAGCGGGCCGTAGAGCAGGTAGCTGTGGCCCGTCACCCAGCCCAGGTCCGCCGTACAGAAGTGCACGTCGTCCGGCCGCGCGTCGAAGACGTAGTGGTGCGTGGTCGCCGCATACACGAGATAGCCGCCCGTGGTGTGCAGCACGCCCTTGGGCTTCCCGGTGGAGCCGGAGGTGTAGAGGATGAAGAGCGGGTCCTCCGCGTCCATCCACTCGGCGGGACAGACGCCGCGGTGGCGCGCCATCTCCACGTCCAGCCAGAAGTCGCGCCCCTCGGACATGGGCACTTCGCGCGACGTGCGCCGCACCACGAGCACGGACGTCACCTGGGTGAGGCCCTCGACCGCTTCGTCCGCGATGGCCTTGGTGGGAACGGCCTTGGGCCCGCGTGGACCCTCGTTCGCGGTGACGAGCACCCTGGCGCCGCAGTCGAGGATGCGCTCGCGCAGCGACTCCGAGGAGAAGCCCGCGAACACCACCGAGTGCACCGCGCCGAGCCGCGCGCACGCGAGCATGGTGTACGCCAGCTCCGGAATCATCGGCAGGTAGATGCAGACGCGGTCGCCTTTTCGGACGCCGTGGGCCTTGAGCACGTTGGCCACGCGGCCGACGTGGTGCTGGAGCTCCCGGAAGGTGATGGTCTGGTATTCGCCCGGCTCGTTCTTCGCCCAGATGATGGCGGCCTTGCCGGGGCGCTCCCGCGCGTGGCGGTCCACGCAGTTGTAGGCGGCATTGAGCTTGCCGCCGCTGAACCAGGAGAAGTCCACCTGCTCCGCGTCCACCTCGCGGATGGCCTCCGGAGGATGGAACCAGGTGAGCCGCTGGGCCTGCTCACCCCAGAAGGCGTCGGGCTCATTCAGGCTCTTTTGATAGAGGTCGCGGTAGTCCTCCAGCGTCTTCACGTGGGCGTGACGGGAGAAGTGCTCTTTGGGCGAGACGAACGAATCCTTCGCGGCAGTCATCGGAGGTGACCTCGGGGAGAGCAGGGGGCGTCAGTAGAAGAACTGGAGCTGCGCGGTGCCGGTGATGCCGGTGTCCGCCTCGGAGATGTCGCCCAGGCGGGAGATGGCGACCTCTGTCTTCAGGTTGAAGGTGTGCTTCTGGAACCAGAGGTTGAAGCCAAGCCTCACCACGAATGTGTCCTGCGCCACGACGCGCGAGTTGAAGTACTCGACGGACACCAGCGGCTCCACGTGGCCGATGCGATAGCCGAGCTCGGACAGGAAGCCGGTGCCGCTCTGCGGGCTGTCCATCCCCTGGCGGTAGGTGTACACGCCCGTCTGGAATACGAGCTCCTGGTCATTGCCCATGGGCCAGTCCAGGAACACGTCCGCCGAGAAGGCCACCGAGTCGTGCACGCCGCTGGCCGTCGCGACGGCGGAGGGCTGATAGTCCGCGCCCGCGCCCACGGAGAGGTGGGGCTTCTCGGTGAAGTAGATGCCCTGGAAGAAGAGGTCCTCCTCACGGGTGAGGAAGTTCCACCGCACCATCGCCACGCCTCGGGGGATGTCATCCGGGTTGATGGCGGGCGCGTCCTCCCGGACGGTGCCCTCCGCGCCGTTGAGGATGGCGGCTCGGAAGCCGAGCGGACCCACGAAGCCGCGCAGCTGCACGCCCATGTCGCGCCAGATTTTTCCGACGCCCGGCGTGAAGCGGATGAGGTTGGAGTGGAAGTCGACGGTGTTGAGCGCGATGGCGCCCTGGAGATTGTGGCGCGACAGCGGGGCGATGAGGAACCCCACGTCCACCCAGAGCTTGTCGACGAACTCGTAGGAGGCGAAGGCATCCTGGACGAAGAAGTCGACGTTGTAGTTGCCGTCCTTGCCGAAGTTGGGCTGGTCCGTCTCCATGAAGAAGGACAGCCGCTTCGTGACGTTGCCGAAGACGAGCAGCCGCACGCGGCGCAGGAAGAAGTCGGTGCCCACGTGTCCGACGGGCGCCCCGTCCTTGATGAACTGGGCCTGGGGCTGCAGCAACAGGTTGATGTTGAGGTTTGCCTCGTCGTTGATGGTGATCTTCCCGGCGACCGCGGAGCCCAGGGGCAGCAGGGCCACCGCGAGCGTCAGCAGCAGCGGCAACGGACGCGTGGGGGGGAGGGGCATGCCCGTCGCCCAGAGCAACACTCCGGCCAATTGCCGCCACGCGAAGATTCAAGACCTTGCAGGTTGGCTCGCCGCGTCAGGATGTTACGGAAGGTGACGTGGGCGTTACCTCGGTAACGATTCGTGCAATGCGTCGTAACGAAGCGCGCGCGACGGAAGACGTTGGCCGGTGACAACGCGCCTGCCCTGAGGGCGGTGCGTCATGCGCGAGTGCGCGGGAGGCCGAGTTTCTGGCGCTTCTCCCACAGCGCCTTGCGGCTGATGCCCAACCGCTTCGCCAGCTCCGTCTCGCCCATGTGCTCCTGGTGCTCGAGTACGAAGCGTCGGAAGTACTCCTCCATGGAGCCGCCCGCCTCCTCGGCTTCTGGCTCGACGGGCGCGGGTGCGTCGGTGGTGAGGGGACGCGCCTCGCCGCCGGGCAGCTCCAGCGCGAGCAGGTCGGGGGTGATGACGGGGCCGTCCGCGAGGATGACCGCGCGCTCCAGGGCGTTCTCCAGCTCGCGCACGTTGCCGGGCCAGGGATGGACGGTCAGCGCCAGCAGGGCTTCCGGTGACAGCGTGGCGGGAGCGCGGCCGAGCTTCCGACAGGCCTTCTCCAGCAGGTACTTCGCCAGCACGGGCAGGTCCTCGCCGCGTTCGCGCAGGGGCGGTGTGCGGATCTCCACGACGCGCAGCCGGAAGTAGAGGTCCTGGCGGAAGACGCCCTCCTGCACGCGACGAGGCAAGTCCCTGTGCGTGGCGGCGACGATGCGCACGTCCACCTTGCGAGGCCGCGTGGAGCCCACGCGCCGCACCTCGCCGTCCTGGAGCATGCGCAGGAGGCGGGCCTGCGCGGCCGCGGGCAGTTCGCCCACTTCGTCCAGGAAGAGGGTGCCGCCGTGCGAGGCTTCCACGAGCCCCGCGTGCGCGGTGAGCGCGCCGGTGAAGGCGCCCTTCTCGTGGCCGAACAGCTCGCTCTCCAGCAGGCCCTCTGGAATCGCCGCGCAGTTCACCGACACCAGCGGGCCGTCCGCGCGAGGGCTCTGTGCATGGAGGGCGCGGGCCACCAGTTCCTTGCCCGTGCCGGACTCGCCGAGCACCAGCACGGTGGCGGGGGAGGGCGCGACCTTGCGGATGCGCTCGAACACGTCGCGCATCGCGGGGCTGCTCCCCACCATTCCGCTCACGGGATAGGCCTGCTCCACCTCGCGCTTGAGCGCGGCGTTCTGTCGGGTGAGCTTCCCCTCGCGCAGCACGCGCTCGACCTGGAGCAGCAGCTCGTCGTGGTCGAAGGGCTTGGCGATGTAGTCCACGGCGCCCAGCTTCATCGCGTCCACGGCGGACTTCACCGTGGCGTAGCTCGTCATGATGAGCACGGGGACGCCCGGGCATAGGGCGATGACGTCCGTGCCCGGCGCGCCCGGCAGGCGCAGGTCCGACAGCACCAGGTCGAAGGAGTCGAGCGCGTAGTCGCTCGCGGCTTCCTGCACCGCGCCCGCTTCCGACACGTCGTGTCCCGCGCGCACGAGCAATCGCCGCAGCTCCGTGCGGATGATGGGCTCGTCCTCGATGACCAGGATGCGACTCATGCGGTGGCTCCCGGACCTGGACGCGAGCTCGACTCCACGCCGCGCGCGTCGGGTAGGCTCACCGTCACGGTAGTCCCTCCACCCGTCCGACTGTCCACCTGAATGGTGCCGCCGTGCTCCCGGACGATGCCCGCCACCAGCGCGAGCCCAAGGCCCGTGCCCTCGCCTGGCTGCTTCGTGGTGAAGAAGGGTTCGAAGACCCGCTGCGAGAGTTCAGAGGGGATGCCGTGCCCCCGGTCCAGCACGCGCAGATGGATGCGCCCGTTCGCGGACTCCGCTTCCAGCTCCACGCTCGCGCCTTCGGGGGACGCGTCCACGGCGTTGGTCAGGAGGTTCACGAGCACCTGCTCCAGGCGCTGCGAGTCGCCTTGGACGACGAGTCCTTCGGGGCTGTGGTGCTCGAAGCGCACGCCGCGAGACCTCGTCGACGCGCGCGCCAGTCGAGCGAGCTGCACGGCCTCGGTCAGCAAGGGGCCGACCTCCACGCGCGCGAACGGGCGAGCCTCCCCGCCCACCGTGCCCGCGTGGCTGAAGCCCACCAGCGCGCGCACAATCGCGTCGATGCGGCGGCACTGCTGAAGGATGAGGAGGGTGCGTTCCTTCACCGCGTCCGCGTCATCCAGCTCGTACTTGAGGTTCTGCGTCAGGCTGGCGATGGCCGTCAGTGGATTGCCAATCTCGTGCGCCACGCCCGCCGCCACGCGCCCCAGTGAGGCCAGCCGGTCCTGGTGCGCGAGTCGCGCATCCACGGCCTTGCGCGCCGTCAGGTCCTCCACGAGCAGCGCCATGCCCTCCGAGGCGCTGCCACCTTCCTCGTCGGGCGTGAGCCGTGAGCGGTGGAGGCGCAGCGTTCGCTCACCGTCGCCCACCGTGACGCGCGTCTCGGTGTCCGCTTCGGCGCCGGTCGCGAAGCCGGACAACAGCGGGCCCCAGGGGGAGGGCAGGGCGGCCAGGGGATGACCGCGCGCCGCGTGCTCCTCCACGCCGGACAGTCGCTCCAGCGCCGCGTTCCAGATGACCACTTCTCCATCCGGGCCCACCGCGCACACGCCGAGCGGCAGGTCTTCCAGGATGCGCCGCAGATAGCGCCGTACGGCCTCCACCGCGTGTACCGGGCCCTGCATGCCCCGGGCATCGCGCAGGCGTTCCTCCACGAAGCGGAGTTGCTCGGCCAGGGCCGCGCGTGTGCCGGGCCCCAGTCGGAGCGCTTCCTCCACCGTCAGGCGCGCCAGCACAGGGCCGAGGAGTCCGGACAGGTTTCGCTCCACGCCGTCGCGCAGGCGGCGAAGCTCCGCGGGGCGACGCTCGTCGGGGGACATGCCCAGACCGGCCAGCGCGCGGTCGACCTCGGCTGATGCGGCCTCGGCGCCGAGCAGGGGCGCGAGTCGCTCGCGGAACTCGCGGGGCGAACCTGCCTCCACGCCGCCGGAGACGAGTCCCGGGGCTTCACGCGTACACGCTCGCGCGGCCTCGGCTTCCGATTCGGACTGTCGCGTGGCCAGCGACACGGCGACGAAGGCCAGCGTGTTGAGCGTCAGTGAAGCGAAGGTGGAGAAGCCCCAGGGTTCGTCGCCAGGGAAGCCCAGCAGCACCGCCACGCGGTGCGTCCATGCGACCAGGCCTGGCGAAGCCCACAGCGGCACCACCAGCGTGAGCAGCCACATCGTGGCCCCAGCGCCCAGGCCCGTGAGCAGGCCCGCGCGAGTGGCCCGCTTCCAGAAGAGGAGACCCAGCACGCCCGGAGCGAACTGCGCCACGGCCACGAAGGACACGAGCCCCAGGTCCACGAGCCCGAGGCCGCGAGTGTCCAGCAGCCGGTAGAAGCCGTAGCCCGCGAGGATGATGAGCGCGATGAGCAGGCGGCGTGCCCACAGGAGCCAGCCGTACAGGTGGGGTTGTCCGCGCGCGTACCCCAGGGGCAGCACCAGGTGCGTGAGGCACATGGGGGCCAGGGCCAGCGTGGTGACGATGACCATGGCGCTGGACGCGGACACGCCGCCCAGGAAGGCCACCAGCGCCAGCCCCGTGGCACCGCGCGAGGCAGGCACCGCGAGCAGGTGGAAGTCCGCGGGCCAGGGCAGGGCGAGCGCTTCACCGCTCCACAGCACCACGGGCACCGCCAGGTTCATCACCAGCAAGACGAGTGGGAAGGCCCACGTCGCGGTGGACAGGGCGTCGCGCTCGGGGGCCTCGGTGAAGGCGACGTGGTAGCTGCGCGGAGTGAGGAAGGCGGCCGCGCAGGAGAGCACCAGCAGCGGAGCCCAGGACGCTTCGCGCGCGGGACGGCGCAGTTGCTCCACCGCCTCCGGGTTTGCCTCCAGCCACTTCCACAGTCCGTCCACGCCGCCGAAGACGGACGACACGGCCCAGGCACCCACTGCCACGAGGGCCACCACCTTCACGGCGGACTCGAAGGCGATGGCCAGCATCAACCCTTCGTGTCGCTCGCGCGGGGTGAGGTGTCGCGCGCCGAAGAGGACGGAGAAGACGATGAGCACCGCGCAGAAGCCCATGCCGACGAGCGTGGGAGAGGCCGAGGGACTCAGCACCTTCGCGGACTCGACGACAGCGCGCACCTGGAGCGCGAGGTAGGGGAGGCTGCCGGCCAGCATGAAGAGCGTCACCGCGGTGCCGGTGCTCTGGCCCGGGTAGCGAAAGGCGAGCAGGTCCGCCAGCGAGGTGAGCTGGAGCTCACGGGTGAGGCGCAGGAGTGGGCGCCACAGCACGGGCACGAGCAGACACGCCAGGGTGACGCCCAGGTAGATGCCCAGGTAGCGGAAGCCGTGCCGGGCCGCGTAGCCCACGCTGCCGAAGTAGGACCACGACGTCGCGTAGACGCCGAGCGCGAGCGCGTAGACGAGCGGGTGCTGGGTGATGCGCGAGGAGATGAGGCCGCGCTCGGCCGCGTAGGCGACGAGGAACAGCACCAGCAGATAGGCAACGGATGCGGCGACGAGCGAGCCCAGCTCAAGCGTCATGGCCACCGCTCCGGTAGGCGGCCCAGGCTCCGAGGGCGATGACGCCCAGCCACACGATGAAGGGCATGTACCCGGGTGCGTCCTCCGCCAACCACAGACGCCGCAGCGGCGAGCCAAAGAGCAGCACAGCGATGGTGAAGACGAGCAGCGACGGCATCGCGGGCGCGTCCTGCTCAGGGGGGCGCTTCATGGTGGTGAGGATAGCAGCGGGGCGACGGCTGGGTGACAATGCGGTGAAGTGCTGTCCCCATGCCGGGGGGAACTGTAGATGGCCGCGGTTGAAACCGTCGCGTGGGTGAAGCCACCCGAGCTTATCTGCGGCCTCGACCACCTTGTCCGCGCGAGCTTCTGGGGGCGCGAAGAGCTACACGCAGCGACGGGGAGACGGTTTTCACGACCAACGCCCGGTCAGTTCTCCCGAGCGCTGCGGACCAGATGAATGGTGGGAAGCTCCGCGAGCAGATGGTCGATGCAGGTCCGTACCGCCGCCGTCAGCGACCGATGGGCGCGGTAGAGCAGATAGACACCGGCAGCCTCCCCTTCCCAGTCTTCTAGGACTCGAGCCATGTGCCTCTTGTTCACATCCTGGGCGCACAGCGACTCGGGGAGCATCGCGATGCCGACACCCGCGAGCACCGCGCGATAGGCAGCGGAGAACTCGCTCACGTAGAGGCGCGGCGCGAAGGTGAAACGTCGCTTCGTGCGACCTTGGGCGAGCGTCCACGTTGCGTGGCCGTCCGTGGCGCGCGTCGTGATGCAGTCGTGAGAGGCGAGCTCCTCGACTCCGCGAGGCGTGCCGTGCGCCTTCAGGTAATGCGGGCTCGCGAACAGCAACTTCCTGGTCATCGGGCGGACCTCGCGCGCAACGAAGTCGTCGGTGTCTTTCAATTTTTCCGTCGCGATCGCGATGTCGAAGCCGCTGTCGGGGTCGGGGCGACGTCCGTCGATCTCCAGGTCGATCGACACCCCCGGGTGCCTGGCGAGATACAGGTAGACCACGTTGGCGACGGCGGGTCCGAAGGCGCTCGGCGCGGCGATGCGAACGCGGCCGCGAGGTTCATCCTGGAGCTCGCGAACCTGCCCGGTGCCTTGCGCGAGGTCGTCCATCGCGCGTTCGGCATGGTCGAAGTACTTACGCCCCGCGTCCGTCAGGCGAAGCGTCCTCGTCGTGCGCTCCAGGAGCCGCAGGCCGAGCGCCGACTCGAGCCGAGCGATGCGGCGGCTCACCGTCGAGACGGGAACCCCGCGCTCACGAGCAGCAGCGGAGAAGCTCCGCCGCTGCACCACGCGCACGAGCAGCGCGACGTCGTTGAGGTCCACGTCTATTTTTGCATTCATGATAAGAGTCCGTTTCCGAGGAGCATACTAGTGCGTGACCGTTCCGTCCGGTATCTCGTTGCGCATGACATGGTCGACCGAACAGACGCGCTGGCTCATGAAGGTGCTTCAGCCAGAACAAACCGTGGCATCGCTTCCCGGGGCTGCGGCGCTCACCGAGCCGATGCGTGCGGCCCTGCTCGGCCTCGCTCCGGACGCCTACTCCGCCGAGCTCGGGCGCCTGCGGGCAGGCGCGAAGGAGGCCGCGCGCGAGTTGCTCGCGGATCCCGCGGTGGGCGCGATGGTGGACCGACTTCCCTTGCGGCCCGGGGCGAGGGTTCTCGCGTTCGGCGATAGCCACACTTCCGATCCGCAGTCGTGGGCGGTGATCCTGAACGAGATGTTGGCCGCGCGCCGTCCCGCGGATGGAATCTCGATCGACGTCAGCGCCGTCGCCGGTGAGACGACAACGCACGGCCTGATTCGAATCGGCGGGGTCATCGCGAGGAATCCAGACTGGATCTTGTTCTTCATCGGCGTGAACGACGCTCGAACACAAGGCCCGACGCCGAGCAAGACGCTCGTCGCTCCCGAAGAGACGGCGCGCAACCTCGCGGAGCTCCGCACGCGCGTCTCCCGGGAGACGAAGGCGCGGTGTCTGTGGGTAACTCCTGCCCCGGTGCTCGAAGATCGCGTGTCGAAGCATTGGGGGTTGTCCCGCTTCGGGGTTCGCTTCCGCAACGAGGACATCGCCCGCGTTGCCGAGGTCATTGCCGCCTTCGACGAGCCGGCGATCGAACTGTTCGCGAGGCTCGGCCTGCCACCCCCGCAGGAGCTGCTCATGGAGGACGGGCTTCACTTCACGCAGGAGGGGCAAAAGAGAATCGCGCTCGAAGTCGTGCGCGGCTGGGCCGACGCGAGGGCGCGATGAAGTATCTGGTCACCGGCGCGACCGGTAACATCGGCTCGGGGGTAACCCGGTGCCTCCTGGCACGGGGCGAGCGCCCGTGCGTGTTCGTGCGCGACGCGAAAAAGGCGCGAGCGCTTTTCGGGGATCGAGTCGAAGTCCGGGTCGGCGATCTGTCCGGTTCGCGCGCCTCTCTCTCCGCCGCCCTCGCCGGGATTGATGCGGTGTTTCTCCTGAACAGTGGTCCCAAGCTCGGTGTCTGGGATCGCGCGTTCGCGCTCGCCGCCAGGGCTGCCGGGGTCAAGCACCTGGTCAAGCTCTCGACGCTGGACGTGAGCACGGGCGTGGGGACCGGCCCATGGCATGCGCGCGGCGAGACCGCCGTTCGAGAGAGCGGCCTCTCGTTCACGTTCATCCGGTCGGCGGCGTTCATGTCGAACGCGCTCGGCTGGGCCGATTCGATTGCCTCCGAGGGCGTGCTCCGGTCCTCCACGGGCGAGGGGAAGATAGCCTTCATCCATCCGGACGACATCGCCGAGGTCGTCACCAGGGCCCTGACGACGCGCGAGTACGTCGGGGAGTCTTTGGTGATTACAGGGCCGGAGGCGCTGAGCTACGGCGAGATGGCCACCCGGATCGGCGCCACCCTCGGAAAGACGGTTCGCTTCGAGCCGATCTCCGATGAGGAGGCCCAGGCGGACGTTGGCAGAGGCCCGTACGCCGCGGCGCTCGTCGATATCTGGCGCGCGGTCCGCGAAGGGCGGATGGCGCTCGTCAACGAAGGAGTGGAGCGCGTCCTCGGACGAAGGCCGCTCTCCTTCGACCGCTGGGTCGCGCAGCACGCCGAAGCGTTTCGCTGATCGCTCAGCTTCGGTAGGAACCCTGTGCCTCCCCAAAATTCGAGGGCTGCATCATGCGCGCGTCAAAGCCGCGCCACGACGTGCCAGGCGCGGTGGGCTCGCACACGCGCCCTTGGCGGAGAGGGTTCAGACATCTTGGTAGACATAGGACACACGCGGGTCGTGCGGTCGTGCATGGCCCGCGAGGTACACGTCTGTGCCGGCCATGCCTGTCTCTTCAACGGAGTTGAGCACGAAGCCGGGACCTGCTGGGAGGCCATCGTCAAACCAGCGCAGCAGCAGCTCGTGGGCGAAGAAGGCAAGTATCCGAGGAGCCGCAACCGGGTCAACGAGTGCACGTGCTGGCTCGGGCCATTCGAGGGCACGCAGGGCCTGGTCCAGCGGGTCATCCGGCGCGGGAAACCGCTGGTAGTCGCTCACCAATCCAGGCCAATCGCGTTCGAGCAGCGCCACTGCATATTGTCCAGGCAAGATGACTTCGTAGCGCACCTCGGTGATTCCTGGAGTGCGCCAGGGTTGGTTGAAGTTCATGGTCCGCACTCGCATGGCATCCACCGACACGGGGCGGCCACCTGCGAGGCAACTGGCTCTATGGGGCGGTATCGGAAAGCGGTGACGCCACTCGTTTTGATAAACCATGTCTCGCTTCCCAAGCACCTCTGGGTGGACAGAGGCCCTGTCTACGACGAGGTAAAGGAGTGTGCTCCAAGACGAGCCACGCTCGACAGAAGGCGCGACGGTGGAGCGCGGGCACTCCTGGCTGAATCGCTTCCGACGACTGCTGGTGCGATGGGAGAAGACACCTCTCTGGGAATGCCGCGCCTCGCGGCGGCCATCATCATCTGGTTCCACGCGCTCCTGCCGAGATAAGCTCCGGGATGTTGGCCCTTCAATTGCTTTGGGCAGAGGCAGCCCCTCATCTCGTCACTGGAAGCCGAGCACCCATGCGTTCCCGCCCCTTCGTCTCTGTCCTCCCAGCCGCTTCCACCTCGTCTGTTCGCGCCAGGGAGGTGGCCCTGTGAGCCGCGTCGCGGGATGGGTGTTGCTGGTGCTCGCGCTGGTCGTGTCGTACCGCCCGGCCGAGGCCGCGCAGGCGAAGAAGACTCAGGCGAAGAAGACCCAGGTGGCGGTGCTGCGCCCGGAGGGCCGCCAGGCGGATGCGCTGCGCAGGGTGCTGACGCAGGAGCTGGGCAAGAAGGGTCGCGGGCGAGAGGTGCTGCCCGCGAAGAAGGTGGATGCCCAGGTGAAGCTCATCCGCGGCGGTCCGAAGACGGATGAGCAGCGGCAGGCGCTGGCGAAGAAGCTCGGCGCGGACGTGCTGATCCTCGCCTCGGTGAAGGGGACGAAGCGCTGGGACGTGGAGGTCCGCGCCTACTCCGGCAAGGACGGCACCCTCCTCGCGGAGGAGCGCTGGGCCGTCCGCACGAACCGCGCCTTCCCCGATGTGCGGCGAGAGCTCGAGCCCAGGCTGGGCGCGGCCCTGACGGAGGGCTCGGAGCAGAGCCTCCCGCCTGCCGCCGTCACGCCTCCGACTCCTGTCGCCGAGCCCGAGCCCGAGGTCGCGCCCCCGGCCCCCGTCGCGGAGGCACCGCGCCCGGCGGTGGTGAAGCCTCCTCCGCCCACCGTGAAGAAGGAGGAGCCGCCGGTGGAGCCCGAGCCGAAGGCAGCCGGCCCGCGCGACCTGGACGGCCCCACCCTGGAGGTTCTGCTGTCCGGACAGGGGCTGTTCCGCCGCTTCAACTTCTCGGGCAACAACGCCGACGAGCTGCCCGACTACAGCCTCAACAGCGCCGCGGCGGCGAGCCTCGCGGTGAGCTACTTCCCGCTCTCCCACTTCACGGATGGGGTGGTGCACAACCTGGGTATCGTGGCGCGGGGCTCACGCGCCTTCGGGCTGTCCACGCGGCTCCCGGATGGCTCCAGTCACGCCACCACCGCGCAGCTCCTGGAGGGAGGCCTGCGCTTCCGCCTGCCGCTGCGGTGGCTGGAGGTCTCGGTGGGCGCGCTGTACGGCACCCACTCCTTCGCGGTGGAACTCCCGCCGGAGAGCACCTTCACCCTGCCCGACGTGGACTACCGCTTCGCGCACGTGGAGCTGGGCCTGCGCAAGGCGCTCACCGAGCGATGGGCCATCGCCGCGCGCGTGGGCTACCAGCACGTGCTGAGCGGCGGCGAGCTGTCCTCGGACGACTACCTCCCGGAGCTGAGCGGCTCCGGACTCGATGGCGAGCTCGCCGTGGAGTTCGCCCTGACGCGCATGCTGGGTCTGCGGCTGGGCGGAGAGATGCGGAGCTACTCCTTCACCGCCAACGCCGCGGAGGGCACCCCGGTCTTCGCCGGCGGCGCCAAGGACCTGTACTTCAGCGGTCAGCTCGGCGTGTATCTGAGGCTGTAGCACCGGCGCATTGAGGGGGTCTGTCCCCCACGCATGTGGCGCGTCCTCCACACTTTTGCGCGAGGCCCGCACGAAAAGTCGGGTCTGATGAAACGCGTATGCACGTGTGACACGAGTTTTTCAGTATCCGTGTCATCGGGCCATTTGACCGACGCGCGTGCGAGTCGCGGCTACATTGACAGGAACGCGTAATCCATCCGATTGGTATGTCTCCCAATGATGGAGGCGCTCGTGCCGAGGATGCGGTCACAACGGTTGTCACGAGAGCCAGCGGAGCGGGGACGGTGGTGGCGCCCGGTGGTGCTCGGGCTGGTCTTGAGCGGGGCTGCTGGCTGCGAAGGAAACATCTCCAACCCGGAGGGCCCCGGTGGAGGACCCGGCCCCGGTACGCCCACCGCCATCGAGAAGCCAGCCCCGTCCGTGCGGATGGCGCGCCTGACGCACGTGCAGTGGACGAACAGCGTGCAGGAGCTGCTCAGGCTGGATGCGCCGCCCACCACGCTTGCGGGCACCTTCCGCGCGGACCCCGCCCAGAGCGGCTTCCTCTTTGACAACGATGCGCGCGCCCTCTCCGTCGACGAGGCCCTCTGGGGCGCCTACCAGCGCGCCGCCGCGGAGCTCGCCGGCCAGGTGACGACGGACGCGACGAAGCTCGCGCGTGTGCTGCCTCCGTCGGCCGACACCGGCGAAGCGCGCGCCCGTGCCTTCGTGGAGTCCTTCGGCCTGCGCGCGCACCGGCGCCCGCTGACGTCCGAAGAGGTGGAGAGCTACCTCGGGCTGTACCGCAGGGGCCCCCAGGCCTACGCGGACATGGCGGCCTTCGAGGGGGGCATCCGGCTGGTGATTGAGGCCTTCCTCCAGTCGCCCCACTTCCTCTACCGCGTGGAGCGCAGCACGCAGGCCGTGCGGGACCGGGTGCCGCTCGACGACTACGAAGTGGCTTCGCGGCTGAGCTACGGCCTCTGGAGCGCCATGCCGGACGACGCCCTGTTCGCCGCCGCGAGCGAGGGCACCCTGCATTCCCGCGAGGGCGTCGCCACACAGGCACGGCGCATGCTCCAGGACGCGCGCTCGAACAAGGTGGTGGAGGCCTTCCACCGCACCCTCTTCGACGTGCCCCGCTATGCCGCCATCCGCCCCTCCCTCACGCGCTACCCGCAGGTGTCCGAGCGCCTCGGGGAGCACGCGGCCCGGGAGACGACCCTCTTCGTCCAGGACGTCGTCTTCTCCCGCAAGGGCGGCTACAGCGACCTGCTCACCTCGCCAGCCACCTTCGTCAACGACGAACTGGCGCGGGTCTACGGGCTGAGTGGCGCGTTCACCGCCGACTTCGTCCCCGTGACGTTGGACTCGCGCGAGCGCAAGGGCGTGCTCACCCAGGTGGGCTTCCTGGCCGCGCACGCGACGTCGGTGGACCCGGACCCCATCCACCGCGGCGTCTTCGTGTCCGAGCGCATCATCTGCCGGAAGATTGGCGCGCCGCCGGCCAACATCCCACCGCTCCCCGCCCCGCAGGGCCGCACCAATCGCGAGGTCGTCGCCTCGCACACCGAAGTGCCCGGGAGTGCGTGCGCCAGCTGCCACTCGCACCTCATCAACCCGCTCGGCTTCCCCTTCGAGAACTTCGACGCCATCGGCGGCTACCGCACCACGGACAACGGACATCCGGTGGACGCCAGCTCGACTCCCAACATCAACGGGGAGACGGTGCCGGTGCGCGACGCGCTCGACCTGGCGGACGCACTCGCGGCCAATGAAGGGGTGCATGCGTGCTACGCGCAGCACTGGGTGGAGTACCTCCACGGGCGCCCGTTCGCCCACGAGGATGGGCCGTTGGTGGAGCGGCTCGGAAAGCTGTCGAAGGCGGGCAACCTGCCCATCGTCGACCTCGTCGTGGAGGTCGTCACCAGCGAGGGCTTCGTGAATCGCCACCCGGAGGAGCTGCCATGAAGCTGAGTCGCCGGATGGTGTTGAAGGGCCTGGGCGGGACGATGCTGAGCCTGCCGTTTCTCGAGGGGCTGGTGCCGAGGACCGCCCGCGCGGCGGATTTGGGGGCGCTGCCGTACGCCATCTTCTTCCGGCAGGCCAACGGCGTCGCCTCGGCCCAGACGACGTCGGAGCTCGGCGCGGAGCCGGAGCGCTTCTGGCCGCGCACCCTGGGCGCGCTCACCGCGGCGAGCAGCGCCGGGCGGGCCGTGGACGTGCTCAAGGACCACCTCGCGGACCTGCTGCTGGTGCGCAACATCAACATGAAGGACTACAACTACGGGGACGGCCACGCCCGCGGCGCCATGCAGGGGCTGACCGCGCGGGGCCCCGTGGTGGAGGGCGCGGGCGGCGGCTCCGAGTCCGGAGGCGAGTCCATTGACCACCGCATCGGCCGCGAGCTCAATCCGCAGCAGCGTGACTCGCTCGTCTTCTACGCGGGCCGGCGTGGCGGCTGGCTCGGGGGGCCCTGCCTCTCCTACCGGAGCAGCAACGTGCGCCGGGCCGCGCTGCATGACCCGTGGAATGCGTACCAGACGATGATTGGCGGCCCGGGAGGACTGACTCCCGAGGCTCGCGAGCAGCTCCTCGTCCGGCAGCGCAGCGTGAACGACCTGGTGAAGGCCCAGCTCCAGTCGCTCCAGCAGCGTCCCGAGCTGAGCGCGTCCGACCATGAGCGCTTGGACCTGCACCTGTCCAACGTCCGGGACCTGGAGGTCGCCCTGAGCTGCCGCATGCGCGCGGACCAGGAGCTCATCCTCCAGCAGCAGTCACCCGGCTATGACAGCACGGACGGCACCGAGGTGCTCGCCACCGCCAGGCTGCACATGGACATCGCGGTGATGGCGATTGCGTGCGGCACCAACCGCGCGGCCGTCATCCAGGTGGGCAATGGCAACGACGGCGACACGCGCTACCGCGACCCGGACACGGGGCAGTTGATGGAGAACTTCCATTACGTGTCCCACCGTCGCACGTCGCACGACTCCAGCGGCGGCATCATCACCGGCTCGGACCTGCTGCACCACCACGTGGACGTGCAGTTCGCGCGCGCCTTCAAGCACCTCCTGGACCGGCTGGCGGCCTACCAGATGCCGGACGGAAAGCGACTCATCGAGCACGGCGTGTCTGTCTGGTACAACGACCTGGGCAACGGGCCGGCTCACTCGGCGCGCAATGTGCCCTTCGTCCTGGCGGGCAGCTGCAATGGCTTCCTCAAGCAGGGCGTCTACGTCGAGGCGTCGGGCGGCGGCAATCCCAACCACAACCGGATGCTGAACACGATTGGCACCGCCGTGGGGCTGAGGAACGCGGCCGGCGGGAGCCTGGACGACTTCGGCGACCCGGCGCTGACCAAGGGCGTGCTCTCCGAGCTCATCGCCTGAGTAGACGATGGCGACCTGCTCCAGTGTTCGACGCTGGAGCAGGCCCTACCCCGTGCCTCAGTAGAAGGTGATGGTGAACTGCTCCCATTGCCCCACGGAGGCACCGGCGGCATACACCCCGCCGTCGCCCCCGTTATCGGCATACAGGTAGCGGGGGGTGAGGAGATTGTTCGTCGACAGGGCCACGGTGTCTCCGGTGCCGATGGTGAGCAGGCCCGTGCCGGATATCTTCGAGATGCGGAAGGTTTCATAGCTGCCAGGCGCCGTGGGGGTGGCTGTCACCTCCGAGCCGCCACCGTTCACGGCCATGAGATAGTTGCCGTTGACCGTCTGCAGGTGGATGAGGTCGCCGGTCTGCAGCTCGAAGCCGTTGCGGTCCACCAGTTGGAACTTCTCCCAGGGACCCACGGCGGCACGATTGGCGTTCACCGCGCCGCCGCCGCCGCCCTCGGCCACCACGTAGTGGCCGCGCAAGGCACGCAGGGAGATGGTTCTTGAGTAGAGACGCGCCACGGTGGCCGCGTCCGTGATGCTCAGCGAATCGCGCTGCCCGATGGCCTGCCCCCCCAGGGGCTCGATGGTGGGCAGCCCATTCTTCGAGAACGCCGTCCTCGGGTAGTGCATGATGGAGCCGTAGTCATAGGCGAGGATGTCGTCACCGTCGGCGATCTGCTGGTTGAAGTTCTGCTCATAGCCCGCGGTGATGTTCTCGGGCCGGACGAGCACGTAGTTATTGCGGTCCTCGCGCGACTGCTCGTGCCACAGCCCCAGGGCATGTCCGATTTCATGGATGGTGTTGCCCGTGGTGCACCCGGCCTCCAGCGTCACCACCTGCCTGCCACCAATTCGTCCCACGTGGGCACTGCACCCGGCGCCCGTCTGGAAATTGACGTAGTTCGGGTACAGCGCCGCGTTGAGCACGTTGCGTTGCACGAAGCGCAGGTGCGTACGCTGTTGCCAGTGGTTGATGGCGTCCGTGATTCGCGCCTGGTTTGGCACAGCCGCGTCGATGGTGTAGGGCACCTCGGAGTTGGTCCAGCGGAAGTTTGCTCCGGTGATGGCCACGCCCTGGGCGTGGACTCCCGGGGCGTCGAGACCTCCCCGGGCCTTCACCTCGCGCACGCGCGCCTCCATCTCCTCCACCGTGCCGAGAATCATGTCTCCATCGAGGATGGCCAGTCCATCCACCTCGGCGTACTTCACTGGCACCAGCTTCCCTCTCGCGGCGTTCCAGGCGTAGCCCTCGCGAACCGGGGCGCCAGCCGGCACCCGGGCCATCTCCGGGTCCAGGGCGGGACGCGACTCCAGTCCCTCACCGCAGGCGGTGAGCAGCAGGCTGGGGATGAACAGTGCAACCAGCGCGGACTTCAATGTAAGTCGAAGCATGGTGCCTCCTTTCCGGAAGGCATTCCGGAAAGCAGGAGACAACCACATCGCTCTGACATTTGTCGTTTGGAATTAAGGGCCCGCACCAATTCACGGCATGCCCCGGCGCCTCCGCCGAATGGAAGAGATGCACTGCATATGCATTCATGGGCGCCAAGGCGAACGGGTACCTGTGGATTCCCCGTATGGGTTATAGCGCCAGGACTCGGGTTCCAGGCGTAACCACACGAGTAGACCCCTTCTACTTTGCGGACATGCGGGAACAGACGCGGAGACGATCAAATGCATGTGATGGACTCTGTGTCCATGGTCCTCAAGTGCTTTCTGGCGGGTCGCCAGAGGACGCTGGCCATTCACATGTTGCTGGCCGAATGGGAGGGAGAAAGGAATAGTGTCTTTCATTCCATGGGGGGCTGGTCCATTCCGGGTTCCATCCTGTTCCTTGGGGGAGAAACAAGATGCGAAGCCGTCAAGGTGTGCTGTGGTCGTGGGGGCTGGGCCTGACACTGGTCTTGTCACTGGGGGCGTGTGGTGTGGATTCCCGTCCTCCCGCGGATGGGGTGTCGCAAGAAGACCCCGGGGCGTTGACGAGTGAGCCGCTGGAAGCCTCGTTCACGTGGGACCCGTATGCGGACGCGGTGGCGTCGGGCACCAATGCGGCGGTGCTCAACGCGAGCGCGGCGCTGGGCGCTCCGGATGGACAGGTGGCGACGCTGCTGGGCCTTCTCAACGCGGCGCTGGTGCTGGACCTGGGTGCGGGCGAGGAAGGCACCGGCGACCTGCGCGTCTACTACAAGGGCTTGTCGTTGGCGCTGGTGGCCCAGGTGGACTTCCTGAAGGCGGATGGGACCTACATCGGCTCCAGCTCGTTGCATCTGGTGGAGCTGGGCCTGGGAACGCATATCGCCGTGGCGACGTACCCGGGGAACGTCCCCTATCGCTACGTGCGCCTGAAGGGCGCGGTGGCGCTCTACCTGGTGGACGCGGTGGAGACGTCGCTGCGGGCCGTCTGTGGTGATGGGGTGCTGGGCGGATTCGAAGTCTGTGACGACGGCAATCAACTCTCGGGAGACGGCTGCAACAGCGTCTGCCAGTTGGAGCCGGGCTACACCTGCACGGGACAGCCGACAGTGTGTACCGACATCGACGAGTGCGCCGCCGGTACCGACAACTGCGACGACAACGCCACCTGCACCAACATCGGGGGCTCCTTCACCTGCGCCTGCACCGCGGGGTACGAGGGCGACGGCGTGACCTGCACCGACATCGACGAGTGCGCCGCCGGTTCCGACAACTGCAACGACAACGCCACCTGCACCAACATCGAGGGCTCCTTCACCTGCGCCTGCACCGCGGGGTACGAGGGCGACGGCGTGACCTGTACCGACATCGACGAGTGCGCCGCCGGCACCGACAACTGCAGCGAAAACGCCACCTGCACCAACATCGGGGGCTCCTTCACCTGTGCCTGCAAGGCGGGGTACGAGGGCGACGGCGTGACCTGCACCAACATCGACGAGTGCGCCGCAAGCCCCTGCCTGAACGGTGGCACCTGCATCGACGGCGTGGGGAGCTACACCTGCAAGTGCGCGCCCACCTACGAGGGGAACATCTGCCAGTCTTGCTCCGGCACCCTCGCGGACTGCAACGCGAACTCGTCCGACGGCTGCGAGGTGAACCTCCAGAGCGACGCCGAGAGTTGCGGCGCCTGCGGCATCGTGTGCTCGACGGGACAGATCTGCTCGAACGCCACCTGCCAGGCCATCCCACCCGGCCAGGTCCCCGGCACGCCGGTCAGCTCCCCCGCGAACCACAGCCCGCTGGCCCCGACGGTCGCCGATGTGAATGGCGACGGCAAGCTCGACATCCTGGTGGCCAACGCCGAATCCGGTTCGACCCAGACGCCCTCTGGCTCGCTCTCCGTCTTCCTGGGGAATGGCGACGCCAGCGTCCAGCCAGAGGTCAACTACGGGAGCGCCTCGCTCTCCAGCAACGCGGTCGTGGCCGTGGACGTGGACGGTGACGGGTGGCTCGATGCCGTCACCGTCGACGGCCAGACCAACCTGCCCCTCATCAACGGAAACATCAGCGTCTACAAGAACCTGGGCTCGAGCGCGCCCGGGACCTTCGGCGCGCCGACGAGCTTCACCACTGGCACCCCGGGCTCCGTCCACCTCTGCACCGGGGACTTCGATCACGACGGGGTGGCTGACATCGCCACGACAAGCGTGACCCAGAACCAGGTGAGCGTGCTCTTCGGCACCGGCGCGGGCAACTTCGGCGCGCCCACGTTCATCGGCATCCCGAACACCGGCGGCGCGCAGTCGACCACCGCCTGCCGTGACCTGAACAGCGATGGCTTCTCCGATCTCGTGGTGACGAGCCCCGCCAGCGCACGCCTGTCGGTCCTCATCAACCAGGGCGACGGCTCGTTCGCCGCACCCGTCGCCTACAGCAATTCCGCCAGCGGCCAGACGGCGGGCATCGCCTTCGGCGACGCCGACGGCGACGGCACACTCGACATCCTCTCGAACGGCGCGGCCGGCCGGTACCTCTTCTTCTTCAAAGGGAACGGCAACGGCACCTTCGCGAGCGGCGCTCAGTCAATCGCCGCGGCCAATACGGCCACCAACTCGGCGCTGGGCGTCGTGGCCGGTGACTTCAATGGCGATGGCAAGCTCGACGCCTACATCCTCGTGACAGCGGCCTCGGGCGGCGTCCGCCCGATGACCGGCAACGGCAACGGAGGCTTCAGCTCTGGCGCCGTCGTCACGACCGGCGCCTCGCCTGGCCTCAACGCCATCGCCACCGCGGACATGGACGCGGATGGGTACCCCGATCTCATCCTGACCAACAGGGGATCCAGCACCGTGACCGTGGTCCCCAACGGACTCTAGGTCGCTGTCCGCGATACCGCGATGGGACAGTGTGCTCTGAGTTCAGCGCGGTCTCGGTAGGAGGATCGGTGCGCCGCGTGCTTCGCCGCGCGGCGCACCGGAAGACGCGCAGGCGCCTGACGGGCATTGCGTCGCTGGCTCGGGCTGCTGCGCGCTGGGCGCGCTTTTCGTAGAGTCCCACGCCATGAACCTCCTCACCTTCGGTCTCAACGTCACTTTGGACGGGTGCATCGACCACACCCAGGGCATCGCGGACGACGAGCTGCACGACTATTGGACGCAGCTCATGGACCAGAGCGGGGCGATGCTCTTCGGGCGCAACACCTACGAGCTGATGGAGGGAGCCTGGCCCGCGGTGGCACGCGACGAAAAGGCGCCGCGTGCGATGCGCGAGTGGGCGCAGAAGCTCGAGGCGAAGGCAAAGTACGTCGTGTCGAGCTCGCGGAGCGACTTTCCGTGGCGGAACACCATCAAGGTGGAGGGTGACCTTCGCGAGGCGATCTCGGCGCTGAAAGCGAAGACCGAGCGGGGTGTCCTCGTCGGAGCGCCCAAGCTCGCGGCTGCACTGGAGGAGTTGGGGCTCATCGACGAGTACCGCATCGTCGTTCATCCCATCATCAGTGGCCGCGGGCCGACGTTGTTTCAGGGCCTGTCGAGTGCGCGGCAGCTCGAACTCCTATCGACGCAGCGGTTCAAGTCCGGCGTACTGGCGCTCCACTTCCGTCGCAAAGCGGGATGAGTTGGAGTCTGTGACTCCGCGCCAGGCCCCTCCCGACGCACGGGAGCGGGCCTGGGGCAGTGGGCCAGACGTCAGTCCAGGAGGTTCGCCAGGCCCGCGTACGTGTTGGGGCCGGGGATGCCGTCGAGCGGCCCGCTGTAGCCGCCCCGGTTCGCCAGCGACTGGAGCACCTTGTACGTGTTCGTCCCGGGGGCCCCGTCAACGGGCCCCGTGTACCCGGCGCCGCTCAGGAAGGTCTGGAGGCCCCGCCACGAGTTCACGCCCGGGGCCCCATCGGGGGGGCCCATGTACCCGCCCAGGCGCGCCACCCGCTGCAGCGCCGCGTAGGACTGGGTGCCCATGACACCGTCGATGGGGCCCGTGTAGCCGAAGCCCCGCAGCACGGTCTGCACGCCCTTCCAGGACTGGGTGCCCATGGCACCGTCGATGGGGCCCGTGTAGCCGCCCTTCGCGGCGAAGCGCTGGAGCGCCGCGTAGGACTGGGTGCCCATGACGCCATCCACGGGTCCGGAATAGCCATACCCCCCGAGGACCTGCTGGACGCCCTTCCACGTGTTCGTGCCGGGGACGCCATCCACCGCGCCGGTATACCCGCCCGCGCTCGCAATCCGTTGCAGCGTCACGCCCTGGGCCTGGGTGACGGGCGGCACGGGACCGGAGGACCCGTCCAGGTACGCCTGGATGCCGTTATAGGTATTGGGGCCGGGGACGCCATCGATGGGGCCCGTGTAGCCACCGTCCTGGGCCAGCAGTTGCAATCCCTTGTACGTGTTGACGCCCGGGACGCCGTCGGCCGGCCCCGAGTAATACCCCAGCTCACGCAGGACCTTCTGGATGCCCGTCCAGGTCTGGGCCCCCGGCACGCCGTCAATGGGGCCGGTATAGCCCCCGCGGCGCGCCAGGTTCTGGAGGATGGTTCCCTGCTGGGCGGTGATGACGGGGGGGCCTCCGCCGCCACTCCCTCCGGGGATGGCCGTGGGCGGAGGCGCCGTCGCGCCCAGCGGGGGCTGGGCCAGTCCGGCGAACGCGGACAGCTTCGCGACGTTCAGGTCGAGCGGAATCCCGTTCTGGTTGCCGGACGACGTGTACTGGTGGATCTCCCACGTGGGATAGGCCGTCCCCACGGACGGGTTGCCCGGCGTGCCCGTGTAGTGGGCAATCCAGAGCTTCGAGCCCACGGCCTGCGTCTGGGGCCAGGTGTGGGCCTTGAGCAGACTCGAGTACGTGTACAGGAACGGGGCCTTGCCCAGCCGCGTCTTGACCGCCTGCATGAAGCTCGCGGTCAGGGAGTCGTTCCAGAAGATGCCGTTGTCGATGGCCTCGTTGTCGAGCACCAGCAGGTCACCGGGCCGGTGGTCGTAGAGGTGGTCCACGAAGTACTGCGCGTCACCGGCCGGGGTGTACGAGCCCGCCACCCAGTAGTGCCCCACGAGCAGCCCGGCCGCGCGGGCCCGGGCGACCTGCTGGGTGTAGTAGGGCGCGACGTAGAGGGGAGAGACATTGGAGCCGCCGGCCTTGACGATGGCGAACTGGTAGCCGGCGCTCTTGATGGCATTGAAGTCCAGGTCCCGCTGAGTCGTGCCGACATCAATCCCATACACACCGCTCATCCCGGACGGCGGAGGCGTTCCGGGGTCCTGGGCCAGCCAGGTGGTGAGCCCCGCGTAGGTGTACTGCCCCGGGAAGCCATCCACGGGGCCCGTGTACCCGCCGAGCTGGGCGAGCCGCTGGACTCCCTTCCAGGTGTTCTCACCCGGCACGCCGTCGATGGGGCCGGAGTAGAAGCCCTTGCCGGTGAGGACCGTCTGGATGCCCTTCCACGTGTTGACGCCGGGCACGCCGTCCACCGCGCCCGTGTAGCCGCCCCGCTGGGCCACGCGCTGGAGGATCTTCCCCTCGTCGATGCTGATCTGGATTCCCCCGGAACCTCCACCGCTGCCGGTGCCTCCGCCGCTGCCGGTGCCGAGCACGTTGCGGATGAGCGGCGCGGGGTCGCTGACGTTCTCGCCGAACGCGGCGTTGTTGGTGGTGCCCCGGGTCATATGGAGGTGGGGCCCGGTCCACGCCGAGCCGTGGTCGTCTCCCGCGCCCGCCACGTACGCGATGATGTCTCCCTGCTGGACGTAATCGCCCACCGCGAAGCGCGTCCGGATGACGTGGGCGTACCCGGAGAAGTCGCCCGGAGCGGACTCCACCGCGAGGGTGTGGCCCACGATGGAGGAGTACTGCACGCGGCGAACGATGCCCGAGCGGAGCGCGGGGATGGCCTGGCCCGCGCTCGCGTAGAGGTCCAGCCCCCGGTGCCCCAGGGGACCGTAGTAGGGGCCCTTGACGCCGAAGCGGGTCCCCCACCGGGACTCCGCGTAGAAGGCCTGCACGTTGGACGGTGCGAGGGCCTGCGCTTCCTGGACCACGTCGGTGGGGCTCCCGGAGCCTCCCGTGTCCGGGCCTCCGCAGGCGGTCAGGACGACGAGCAGGCCCCACAGCAGCTTCGTCGGGGTCAAGAGGCGGCGCGGGTTGAAGCGCCCTGGACGGGCTCGGGTATTCATGTCGCTCCCTGGTTGGATGACTCGAACCAGAGCAGATTTAGCATGAAAACGTGAAATTCTTGCGATGGAGGTGTCCTGCTCCCCTGCTGGACGCCTGGGCCTGAATCAGCGCAGAGGCAATCCCAGCCGCATTGCCAGGAATGAAATCATCACGTCGGCCGCGGCCTGGGTGTATTCGTTCGTCATGCGGCCATGAAGGTAGAAGGACATCCGCAGGCTCGCGGTGCCGAACTCCACCGCCAGCGCCGCGATGTCCGGCGAGCCCCGCGGGATGTCGATGCCGTGCGTCGCGAGCAGGTTGCGCGCGAGCGTGCCGAGGCGCGCGATCGTGGACTCGAGCGCGCGAAAGCTCACATCCGAGACCGGTCCGGTCAGCAGGACGACCTGCGCAGCCGGATGCGTGCGGTAGAAATCCGCCGCCTCCTGAACCATGCGCGTGAGCGGTTCCTGCCAGTCCTTGGCCCCCAGGAGGCTTTGGGCATAGTTCGTCAGGTGCGCTTCCAGCGCCGCCAGTTGGCGCTCCGCGAGCTCGTTGAGCAGGGCTTGGGGGGTCGGAAAGAACTTGTAGATCGTCGAGCGCGGGTACTCGAGACGCTCCGCCAGCGTCGGGATGGAGAAGGCCGAGAGCCCTGATTCGAGCAGCAGCTCCTCCGCCGCCTGGAGCACGGCATCGACCCGGACCTTGGCGCGCTGCTGCTGCGGCTTGCGCGCCACGAAGTCTGGGTTGGGAGCGGATTGACGCGCATCGTCAGCCATGGCGCTTGACTCCATTGCGTCCGTCGCGGACTCGCAGTCGGCCAGGCGGGTTCTTCCACGCCAGGGTTCGCTCGACAACCTGGCGGTGGCGGCCGAGTCCTTCCTTGGACTCGACGCCCGGACGGGCACCCGCCCAGCCCTGACTTTCGCAAGAGGCGGTTAGGCGACAAATGTCGCCTACGGCACTTTGGCGACAAATGTCCCTTTTCGGGGTACACGTGAAGTGCGCTCATACCGAGTGTGCGTCTCGGAAACTGATGTCTCCGAGCACGCGCCCAGCCGGTCGGACCGAAGCCCCATCCGACCGACCCACAGGCTGTCAGGAGGAGGGACGTCATGGCGGCACGTCTGACTCGAAGCGTTCTCGTCGCGATGTGTTTTGTCTGTGTCGGCGGCACACCGGCGGCAGCACAATCGGACCTGCTCGGCAGCAAGCGTGGAGGGCACTACTGGTTCGATTTCTGTACGGGCAAGTCCGATGCGACGCTCCTACCGCCCGACCCACGGTCACTCGTGACGCCGACGGCGAACAAGAACGTCGTCTTCAACGTGGGATGGAACTCGTGCATGAACCGGGCTCCGCTGACGTGTGGCGAGCTGCGGTCGACCAATGCGGCTGGAGGGCGGCTGCTCGGCGGAAACGGAAGTCCCGATGCCGGCTGGGAGTTCAGCGGCCATTCCGCCTGGAGTCTCTGGTCGATGTCGGCGTCCCAGTACAACGCGCTGTGGCTGAGGTGGGGCCTGCCGTTCCGCCCTTCCGACTTCGACAACCTCGTCGCCGAGCGCTACGGCACCCCGCTCAGCGCGCAGCGCAATCCGTATCCTCTCCCGTTCGAGGATCCGAACCGCACGAACGGTGGCTCCGGCCAACTGCCGATGGCACTGACCCAGACACGCAATCCCGACGGCTCGTGGAGCGGACAGATCGGCGTCACGTGTTCGGTCTGTCACAGCGGCCAGATTGGCAAGGCGAGCGACGGCGCGGGCCTGGGGGCACTCCACGGCACCAACGGCCTCACCGACGCGTCCCTGTTCCTGGGCGAGCTCGGAGGCCTCAACCCCGCCTTCACGATTGCCTCCCTGAACCGCATCCGCGGCACGGGGAACATCACCAACTTCCAGCTCTTCGCCCTACTCACCATCTTCGACCCCGACGGGACCATCCCCGGCGTCATCCTCAATCCGGAGATCTGGGCGGCCGGCTCGACCGGCACGGAAGACCCGCCGAACTGGTGGAACCTCGGGCACCGGCCGGTGAAGTTCTTCGACGCCGGGATGAGCAGCGACGCCACGCGCATCGAACTCTCGTGGTACATGCCGGGCGCCGCACTGCCGAACTACGAGGGCGGCTACGACTGGATCCTCGAAAACGAGTACGAGGCGAACACCTGGATGCTCGGTCTGAAGTCGCCGGCATACCCTCTACCGGTCAACACGGCGCTCGCGCAGCAGGGGTCGCTCCTGTTCCACACGCTCGATCTGTGGGCAGCGAACCGCAACAACCCGGTCGTGAAGCCGCAGCAGGCCGGCAACGGCTCGTGCGCGAGCTGCCATGGAGCCTACGCGCCGCGCTACGTGAACGATCCAAACTTCCTCGCCAATCCCTTGTTCGAGGGCATGGCGGCCAACGTCACGGCGATCAACGTCATCGACACCGATGAAGCCCGACTGCTCGCCAACGACGGAGCCGTCGAGACCCAGGCCAAGTACAGCTTCTTCGGGTACAACGGCCAGGACGGGTGCGCCGAAAAGTACAACATGATCGGCTATCTCGCGCAGCCTCTCTACGGTATCTGGGCGTCCGGCCCCTACTTCCACAACGGCTCGGTGCCCGACCTCTGGAGCTTGCTCAAGTCGTCGGACCGCCCGCGGATCTGGCGTCGCAAGTCGAAGTCGCCGAGGTTCGGCGTCGTGATGGGATTCGAGACCGACCTCGCGAAGGCCTATGACCAGGCCAAGGTCGGGTGGAAGTACGACACGATTGCGTGCAGCCACCTGACCTTCTCGCCGTTCAACCACTGCAATCCGTGGGATCCGAACGAGACGCCGCTCATCGAGGGCGGGCTGTCGCTGCTGTACGGCAACGGCGCGCTGGCCTGGAACCTCCTCGGCAGCATCGTGTCCCCAAGTTTCTCGAACTCGGATATCGAGGATCGCAAGATCTACAACACCCGGATGTTCAGCCAGTCGAACTCAGGCCACACGTTCACCGACGTGCTGACCGATGCGGAGCGCACCGCGCTGATCGAATACATGAAGACGTTGTGAGTCCTATCCCGGAGCGTGGCGGGGATTCGCTCGCCACGCTTCGGCACACTCCATCGGCGCCAGGGGAGAGGCGCCTGCGCGGTGGGTCGCCTGCAACGGAGCATGAGAAGGAGAGGAGCCCTATTGGGCGTAGCGGGCGGGAATAGAGGGGGAGGTGAGGGACGCTGACGGGGAGCTGAATGAAAGGCCCTGCCAACTGGCAGTGCCTTCTTGTCTAACGCGTGCCTCGCGATGAAAGGGATGGATTTGCAGCGAGCGCCTCGCGCGAGCCTGGCGAGTTCATGACATTCGAGAGAATGCGCCGACTGAACTCCTGTAGGCCGCGTTCGCACAATTCCAGAAGCCGAGTGGTCGCCTCCGTCCGGCGCTGAGCCAGCTTCATACGATGCCTCCGATGTTCGGTTCGAGAGAACCCAGAAGCGGTACTTGCCTGAATCCCGCATCCATTTCGCTGGGCGCTCAAAGACGGAATCGGCCAGAGCGAACACAGTGTTCGCGGGGAAGATGACCCCAGCCATCAACAAGCACTCGGCGGTACTGAGACAGATGGCGTGGTCCCAGGGGCCAGGACCCACGATTTCGTCGAGCACCCCTGCCGCCGAGCCTCTGCCGTCAACGATGGCAAGTCCTGCGGCGAGTTTTTTCGGGCCAGCGGTGGACGCCCCGGTTCGGCTCTGCTCTCGCAGGCGCTTGATTTTGGAACGAAGTGCACTCGCAAAATGATTGCGCCTCGGGTCGTCGCCAAGCGGATCGCGGCATCCTTCGCGCGCAGCCCATATCAAGTCATGCCGAAGCGCTTGATTGAAGGCGCGCCCAGTCTTCCGAAAGTCTATTCCTCGCGGAACCAGGCCAGTACTGCTGGCGCGGGAATCGCCGTGACCGTTCGTGTTTGTCCCTTCCCCGGACCATCGGTATAGAGTGAGTCTCCCCGGGGCCTCCATCGACGTGCCCAGCTCCGGTGCACGCACCTTCTTCCGCACATCGATTCCCTTCCCATATGTATGCCTTCACGTTCCTGGCACCGTACCGTCGGCATCACCGCCACTCTGGGTCTCTGCGCCTGCGGAGGGCCCGACGAGAGCGACCGGTATCTGCTCGACTTCGTCTACAGCTCGAACACCATCCGGATGACCTCGGACAACACCTTCGAGCTGGCTCCGGACAGCTTTGTCTCGTCCGACGACCTCTTCTTCACGGTGGAGACCCTGACCTACAGGCTGGCGGACTTGCGGATGGACCTGTCGCCCGCGGTCCGCTGCGAGGACTATGAGGAGGTGCTCTCCCCGGAGATGTCCTGTAGCAACTCCGTGAGGCGCCCTGGCTCGGACCCCCTCCTGGATCCCACCGAGGACCTGCCTGGCGTGCTTCACCTCCCGGGCCCCGTGGAGGTGGGCACCGGCAAGCGCCTGTCGGCGGGGGGCAAGCAAGTGTTCATCCCCCGTGTCTCCTATCCCGCCATCGACACGCGGTGGGTCCCGGGGACACCGGAGCACCCCAGCTTCCAGCTTCGCGCGCGCTTCACCTACCAGGGACATCCCCATGTACTGGAGTTCGCCTTCCAATCGGACGAGTCCATGCGCTTCGAATACCGGGGCGTGCCGCTGGGACTGCCCGAGGAGTTCTCGGAGCATCCCGCCGCCTTCGGTGGAAACCTGGAGATGGATCATTGGCTCGAGGACATCGACATCTCGGGCTGTCTGGCGACTGGGGACCTGACTCTGGACGGGAACGTGCTTCGGCTGGAGACCGGGCGGGGGGCCTGCGCGGAGGCCGCCACGAAAATGCGAAGCAGCATCCAGTGGAGTGGCGACCTGTTCACCGGGCTGCGCCCGTAGACACATTCACCGCATCCATGCCCTGTGCCTTCCATGGAATGCGTGTGCTCAGAACCCGGGTTGCCAGCTCCAGGTTGAGGCTGACCACCTTCTCCTCGTAGAGAGGCGCCGGCGTGTCATCTTCGTCGTCCATCGGTGCCCACCGCTCCCGTACGGGAAGAAGGAGAAACAGGCGGTCACGTCTCGAATTGTGTGTAGTTGGTCGGGAGGGAGTTCGGGGGGAGGCTCCTTGGCGAGGTCATTCAGCGGAGTCTGCGTTTGGCCTCAGCAGGCCGAGAACCGCACCATCCGGTGCAGGTTCTTCTTACCTTCTTGCGCGAGAGCATGAGCGTCACTCGCTTCCGTGGCTCTCCCGCACTTTGTGTGATGTGCCAGCGGTCCGCTACTCGTTGAACGTCGGGAGCACCGAGCCGGCTGTCCGACATGGTCCAAGACGGCGCTGACAGACTCTGAAGTCAATCCGCCAGGACGCACTCGACGCGCTCCCTCTTCTCGGGGTTGCCGTTCAGGAACTCCTTGAGATATCCCCTGACGGCCGCCTCCTCCGCATGTCCTGCCAGCGCGTCTTTGTACACCGTCGTCAACTCATCCGAGTTGAAGATGCGGTAGTGGATGATCTCCAGCCAATCCCAGGCCCTGTCCCGCAACGTGCCTGTCATGTCGACGACCGTCGAGACGTAGTCATCGGCGCCGAACGACTCCGACATGCCGATGATCTCTTTCATCAGGTCTCCATGCTCCGTGTCATCATCGAGATACGACAGCATCACAGGGATGTATTTCCGGTCCTTGCTCAACGCCATGCGTCCCAGGACCTGGGAAAAAGCCTCGACATCCGAAGGCGTGCTCAACTTCGAGTAGAACTCCAGTTCTCTCCGCAGCTCCATTTCGCCTCCCTCGCATCGTGACAATCCACTTCCTCCAGATTCTGGTGTGTGCGCGAGGAAAGTGTCCACGGCGCGTCGTCACACGCGTGGCCCTCCACCCGCCGAGAATGAGCCCGGATGAGAATCCGGCGCCTTCGTGGAGCTATGTCCTGACCGCGACATCCAGGGGGCGAGTTGCAGGCTCACTTCAGGACGAGCGTCGCGCGCGTGCGGACCTCCATGTGAACCGCGCCGTCTGCCATCAGCTCAATGGCCTGAGTCGCGGTGAGTCGGACCTGCGCTTCTCCACGTCAGTGGCCAACATGAACGTCTGCGGCGTTGCCCCTCAACGTGGGGAGCTGGGCGAGGCTGGGGCCATGCCTTGAGTTCGATGGCCACGAGCCGCTGTATGCGCCGTTGCCTCCGCGCTTCAGTGCGGCCCTGACGGTATCGCCGTCCTGTCGGGCTGGTGCTCCCGACGGAAGCGCCGCCAATTCTCGATGGGGGACCTCGGCGCGGGGAGGGTTTCCTCCCCCGGAGCGGTGATGGTCAGCCAGACGCGAGGCTGATAATCCCTCCTCCGCCATGTCCGAGGACGCCCCCGCCTTCGCAGAGCTCGCGCAGTTCACCCTGGACCGGGCCTCGCTCCGGTTGCTCCCCGAGTCGTTCTGCCGCCGCAACCAGGTCGTGGTGCTGGGCAAGGTGGACCCGGAAGCCCCCGACGTGCCGGTGACGGTGGGCACGACGAACCCGGACAATGGGCCGATTCTGGAGCTCGTCACCGAGTTCCTCCGGCGCCCCCTCAACACGGTGCGCCTGAACCCCTACGAAATCGAATCCGCGCTGGAAGTCGGCTTCGGCGCGGGCCCGCGTGTCACGGCGGATATCGTGCTGAAGCCCGGCCTCAAGCTCACCCACTCGCCGACCACCGTGGAGCTGGTGGAGCACGTCCTCTTCAGCGCCGTGGAGATGAAGGCGTCCGACATCCACGTGGAGAGCTACTTCGACGACGTGGACCTGCGCTATCGCGTCGACGGCATCCTCCATCAGTCCTACACGGACATCGACCCGCGCTCGTTGCCGGGCGTGGTCAGCCGCGTGAAGGTGCTGGCCGGACTGGACATCACCGAGCGCCGTCGTCCCCAGGACGGTCGCCTGCGCGCCCTCGTCGAGCGCCCCGAGGGCCGCAAGGTGGTGGACTTCCGCGTCAGCGTGGTGCCCAGCCCCGCGGGCGAGGACGTGGTCATCCGCATCCTCGACGCGAGCGTGGGTCTGGTCCCCGTGGAGAAGCTGGGCCTGTCGCCCGCCATGCAGGCCGTCTTCCTCCAACTGCTCTCCAACCCGGAGGGACTGGTGCTCGTCACCGGCCCCACGGGAAGCGGGAAGACGACGACGCTGTATTCGGCGCTGGCGCGGCTGAACGACGGACGGCGCAAGATCGTCACCGCCGAGGACCCCATCGAGTACTACGTCCCCAAGGTGAACCAGAAGCAGGTGACGCCGCAGATGCCGTACGCGACGTTGCTGCGCGCGCTGCTGCGCCAGGACCCGAACGTCCTGCTCGTGGGAGAGATTCGAGACCTGGAAACAGGCAGCATGGCGCTGACGGCCGCGGCCACGGGGCACGTGGTGCTGGGCACCCTGCACACCGCGGACGCAGTGGGCGCGGTGGCCCGCCTCCGTGGATTGGGACTGGATGACGTGGACGTGGCGGACTCGCTGCTGGCGGTGCTGACGCAGCGACTGGTGCGGCGCATCTGCGAGCAGTGCGTGGAGGACACGAAGCCCACGCCGGAGCAGACGAAGCTGCTGGGGCGGCTGCTGGACGGAGTCCACACGCGCGCCGGACGAGGGTGCCCCGCCTGCAATCACACGGGCTATCGAGGTCGCTCCGGCATCTTCGAGTTGCTCGTCGTGGACCCGGACCTCCAGGACCTCATCGCGCACGGTGAGCCCACGGTGCGGCTGCGCCGACACGCGCGGAAGCACGGCCTGCGAACGCTGATGGAGGACGGGCTCGACAAGGTCAACGCTGGCACCACCACGGTGGCGGAGCTGGTGCGCGTGGTGCCCTATCGCCACATCCTCACCACCCGGGATGAGCGCTTCGGCGCGGAGTCGGACGAGGAGGCGTAGGCCCGAGCCCGAGTGGAGGGCGGGCCTCGCCAGGCCAGGAGCACCTCCGAGCACGATTCTCGGAGGTGCTGGCCCAGGGGACTGCTTCAACTCGCGACGGGCCTGAAGCCTTGCGTCACAGGACCTGACAGAACAGCAACGCGGGCTCGGTTGAGGCCGTGTCGACCGGACACGCGAGGCTCGTGTTGGAGGTGTTGCCCCATTTGTCCGTGGCCAGGAGCGAGAAAGGAAGCTGGGTGTCGAAGGAGTAGATGTTCGGGATGGACCACGTCAACGAGTACGGCGCCTGCGTCAGCGTGACGTTGAAGCCCGGGATCAGGCCTCCGCTGAGGACGACGGACTGGATGCCCCGCGGGTCGCTCACCGTCCCCGCTGAGACGAAGTAGGTGCGACCGGCACCAAAAACGGTGAACGTGTACGTGGGGCCGGTGTTGTCCGCGGTCACCGTGCGCGTCACGGGCGTGCTCGCCGCGCCCTGGAGGTCGCTGCACTGGAACAAGAGGATGGAGTCCCCGTCCTGCCGGGCCGAGGTGTCGACGATGAACTCGTAGGGTGCGGTGGTGTCTATCTGCATCACGACGCCGTTCTCGCGCATCTCGACGTGGTGAACGCCATCCGTGTCTACGCACTGCACGGTGAACTTCGGGGACTTCGGCTGGGAGTCGTCACGGGTGATGCCTGTGATGACGGGAGGCGTGATTCCCTTGAAGAACACGGTCTCGAAGTTCGTCGTGTTGCCGCAGTTGTCATGGACCACCGCGTGGAAGGCGTGCGGGCCGTCGGCCATGTTGGCACCGAACTCCAGCACGTACCCCGGGGTGGTGGGCAGCGCCACCAGGGTCCCATCCACATACAACCCATAGGGGTAGACCAGGCCACAGATGTCCGAGGCTCCAAAGGTGAGCCTCACCAAGGAGCCCAGCTGGGTCTTCTCGAAGGTCACCGCCGGGGGCGTCACGTCACGAGGCGCGGCCAGGGTCCTCACGCTCTTGTTGCCAAAGGCATCCGTCACCTCCACGGAGAGGTTGTGGGCCAGCGGATCCATGGGCGTGTACTGGACCACATATGACGTGGCGGAGTTCGTGCGCGTGGCGAAGACCACTCCGTCCACCTTGAAGTCGACCCGTGTGATGGTCGAGATATCCGACACGCTCGCGTTGACGATGAAGGGCGGGGCACTGCCTCCCACTGTCATCGAGACATTGGGAGGCGTGTTGTCCACATCCAGGGCGTGGTGGACCATCGTGACATTCAAGAAGCGGTCGAATGCCTTGATCAAGATGTCGTGGGTGCCGTCAGGCCAGGTCGACGTGTCGTATTCATTGTCGAAGGGCGCCATCGATACGGTTGACCTCCACACGGAGTTGTCGAAGTACTCGACCCGTTCGATACCGGAGTCGTCGGTCGCCGTGACGGAGAAGTAGGGCTGCTTCAGCGGGCCCAGGCGGGTGACCGACAGGACGGGCGGCTTCTTGTCCAATACGACGGACACAGTCTGGGTGGTGGCGTTCTGCCAGAAGTCCCAGGCCTTCAGTCGGACCGTATGCGTCCCGTCCTTGAGCGCGGCCCCCGGCATTCGCAGGGTGAACTGCCAGCCCGGCAGCGGGAACGGATTTCCGCCATCCAGTATCAGCTGTGGGGGTGTGTGGAACTTGTTGGGAGTCTCCGCATCGGTGACGGTGCCGGTGCATTCAATGTCCGCCCATACCTGGGTGCAGCTCAGAACGGCGGTGGGAGGGTTCGTGTCGGGCAGGTCGCCCACGTTGATGGCGGCGAACGCGGAGCCCACGGTCTTCATCTGGGTGCTTCCCGAGGCGCCGTACAGGGATATCACCGCCTCGAGCGTTGCCTGGCGGGCCTGCGCGTAGTCCGCGCCCAGGGGCATGGATTGCACCGCGCGGCTCCAGAGGCGCAAGGCCGCGGTGGGGCCAAGGCCGGAGAAGCCTTCGGGGACCAGGAAGCTGCTCCACGGGTCCGTGCTCTGCTCTCCCTGCCAGGGAGTACAGCCGTAGGCCAGGAGCAGGAACATGCGCGCCAGGGGGCCACCTGCGCGGTGGGTCTCCTCACCGCCGATGCCGTCGAACCAGATGTCGATGATCGGATCGATGAGATTGCGCATCACCGGGCCGGCCTCCTCACCCATGGTGAGGTTGGTGGTCTTCAGGGGCACGGCATCGATGTCGAGCGCCGTCCCACCCACCCGCGCGGCGTCGCGGGCGAGCTCGGTGACGAAGCCGAAGATGTCCCCTGTTCCCTCATTCATGCCATGCATCTCCGTCCTGCCGGAGGGAAAGGTCGCGGGGTTCCTGGCCAGCTCCCGCATGAAGAAGTCATGGCCCAGCTCGTGGCCGATGATGTCGGTGGTCGACAATGGAACGAGCAGGCCCCCGGCGGCCGTGACGCCAGCGGGAAAGGTGCGATAGCCAATCTCCAACCGCGGACGGGTGTTGCTGGGATTGTACTCCGCGTTGCCCATGGGGGCGTGCAACCAGACCTCGAAAGGCAGACCCGCTCCGGTGGGGCCATCGCGGCTGAGGAGAGACTCGTAGACGCCCCAGGCCAGGTTCACGGCGAACATCGCGTCCACCGCCGCGCTCTCGCCGTTCTCGCCGTTCTCCTCGTTCGTGGGGTTGAAGAGGCGCCCATCACCAAACTTCGCGTCAATGCTCACATAGTCTTCGATAACAGAGCCAGGGAGGCTCTCCGTACTCAGCATCGCCTGGTACTTGTTGCCCCGTGGATCCTGGAGCACATAGAGGCGATTCTCGAAGAGGACGGAGTGCGTGAGCCTGCCGGAGAAGTAGCCATAGCCCGACACGGGCTTGTAGGTCCCCCCTGCCAGGTCGATGGCCAGCGGCTCCAACCGCAGCAGCTGGCCGGAGCGGGCGTCCACCTGCGCGCTCCAACGCCGCTCCATCCCGGCCGGTTCATTCCCCGTGAGCAGATGCAGCTGGTGCACGAGCGTCAGGCCCGTCACCACGCGCTCGAAGTGGTCGGCGTTGTGGGCACGTCCGGCGGCGGGGGTGGGCACGCCTGGCTTGAGGCGGCGCTCCTCCTGGGGAAGGAACATGAGCCGGGACTCTTCCACCCGCGCCGAAGCGTCCTTCATCTCCGCGAGGACCGTGGCCTCCGCCTGGGCGGCGGTGACCCGAGCCTGCGTCTGGGGACGCGTGGTGGCCGCGAAGCGGACGTTGGTGAGGGAGGTCACTCCTTGAGTCGTCCTTGCTTCCAGTCCCTGGATGGGGATGCCCTGGAAGTGGAGCGAGTGGCGGTCCCCCGTGTCACCGGGCGCCGGGACGAGCGTGACCTCCCGGAGGTCGAAGCCGTGCTCGGCGGCGAGCCGCTCCGCCTGGACCCGTGACGGAGACTTCTCCCGCGCGGCCTCGTCCAGCGGCGCGGAATCACAACTTGCGACCATGAAGACACAACCGCCCAACAACCACCTGCGCAATCTCATCGGACTTCCCCCTCTGGCGTATGGACTCATTTCCCGGTGATTCAGGGACCCCTGCGTCCTGCGCTCCATTGTCGGAATGTGGAGGGAAAAGGTGCTTGCCGCGCTCCAATCCGGAGGGCCTGATGCTCGTCGCCGCCTCCGTGCCCGAGCAGGTGAAGCTCCGGGGCGGCTGCTGGACGAAGTCCGCACGCGCGCCGGCGGAGCGGCCCTCTCGTCGAGGCATTGACACGAGAAGACTCGACGCGTGGCGGCGTCCCCCGCAGAATCGCGCGCGTGAGTGATTCGGGGGAGCAACCATCATGATGACCGTCCAGGAACTGCGTGCGCTGAGCTCGCGCCTGACCGAAGCCTTCTTCTGCAAACAGGTGGGCCCGTTCGTGCTGGTGCAGCGGCCGCCCAGCCCGGTGATGGCGCAACTGGCGATGAAGATGGGCGCGGCGCGCACGACGATGGCGCGGGACCTGCCCAGCCTGGAGCGGCAGCAGGTGGCGCTCTGGCTGCACTTCGACGCGCTCACCGTGGCCACGCTTCCGCCCGTGGAGGGACAGGACGTGCTCACCGTGGGACGCCAGCCGGACTGCGACCTGGTGGTCAACGAGCCCTCCGTCTCCAAGCGCCACGCGAAGCTCTGCTGGTGGGGCCCGTCGGTCGGCTGCACCTTGGTGGACCTGAAGTCGAGCAACGGCACGTTCGTCAACGCCAGGGAGGTGGAGGCGGGCGGCGAGATGCACGTGCGGGACGGGGACCTGCTGGGCTTCGGCGACGCGACGTTCGCCTATCTGCTCGCGCCTTCTTTCTATTCGAAGATGAAGCGCGTCGCCCCATGAGCGCCAGCGGCCGGTGAGTGGTGGGTATGTGATGGAACGCGGCGGACCTGTCCTCGAGTCGGTTGGTTTCCGGGGCCCGCGTGCCGCAACGTGGCCCCACCATGCCGACCCACACCCCTGACACCGTCTCGTCTCCTGGCCGTCGACTCGCACGCCAGGCCCTGCTGCTCACAACCCTCTCCACCTGCCTCCTCGGCTTGTTCCCGGCCCACGCCGAGGACGGAGCGCCCGCGCGCCGCGACACCCTGTTGGTCGGAAATACCCGAGGCAACAACGTGGTGCGCTACGACGCACGCACGGGAGAGTTCCTCGGAGACTTCATCCCCTCTGGCAGTGGCGGGCTGGTGAACCCTGACTCGCTCGTCTTCGGGCCGGATGGCCATCTCTATGTCGCCAGCGGTGACACGCTCGCCAACTCCGCCATCCTTCGCTTCAATGGCCGCACGGGCGCGTTCATCGACACCTTCGCGTCGGGCGCGGGCCTGTTCCGCCCCTATGGACAGGCGTTCGGACCGGATGGCCTGCTCTACGTGAGCAGCTTCCTCACGGACAAGATTCTCCGCTTCAACGCCCGGACGGGCGCCTTCGTGGATGTCTTTGCCTCCGGCAACGGCCTGCCCGGTGGCCTCAATGGTCCCAACTTCCTGGCGTTCGGACCGGACCATCGGCTCTATGTCACCACCCAGGGTTCGGTCGCCGTGGACGGCGTCCCCACGTTCCCCGGCCTGCCGAGTCAGGTGCTGCGCTTTGACCTCTGGTCTCGAAGGTCCGAGGTGTTCATCGACCAGCCCGCGCCGTCACCGGATGGAGCGGGCTTCATCAGCCTGCTCGGGCTGGCCTTCAGTCCTGGCTGCTCGCGGCTCTTTGGTGACTGCGACCTGCTGGTCAGCGACTTCGCCAACGACATCCACCGCTATGACTTCTGGACGCGGCGGATGGAGTCCACGCTGTCCACCAACTACACCGGCACCGTGCCGACGAAGAACTTCCGTGGCGGCGTCGTCTTCGGCACCCACGAGCGCATCTACACGGTGGGCTTCGACTTCACGGACCCGGCGCTGAGCGGCGCGGTGCTGCGCTTCGATGGCCGCGATGACAGCCCGCTTCCTTCTCCGGGAAACAGCGGCGCCCTCCTCGTGCCGCCCTCCACGGACCTGTTGCGTCCGGTGGGCATCGCCTTCGTTCCTGGCCGCTGAAGGCCCGGCGCGTCACCGTGACCTGGAACGCGAGCTGAGCAGGAACCAGGCGGTCAGCAAGACCACGGAGCCCAGCATGACCGCCAGCGGCAGGGGGAGGTGGGCGTGTTTCACGCCCAGGTAGAGCAGAAAGCCTATCCCGCCCAGCACCAGCACGATGAGGACCATGGACAGAAGAATCATGGGCAGCACCGAGCCCACCGCCATGAACAAGAGGCCGCGGACCATCAGCCCGAGTGCGGCGTCGACGGCGAGGTCCGGCAGCGACTGGGACCCCATGGACCTCCGAGCGCAGGCCTGACAGACGCGCACCCCGTTCCTCACCTCCGGCTCCTCGCGGAGACGGGCGCCGCAGACCTGACAGTCTCCGCCCAGGCCCAGCTTGTACCGCCAGGACCCAGGGCGCTTGGGAGTGGCCATGGGAGAAGCGTAGGGACTCCCCGTTACGCGAATGTCACGCGTGGAGCGCCGTCTTCGTGTGGAGGCCCGGGTCCCCCGGTAGGATGTCCCTCGGGTGTGTGAGCGCACCCCTGGAGGGATGGCGACGTGGACGCGAAGCCGGACGACTTTGGACCGCCGAGAGATGAGCAGGAGCTGTCCGCCGTGGCGGACATCCTGATGCATGCCTATGCGATGACGCCCGCGGACTGCCTCGCGTGGAGGCAGCGGCTGGATGCGCGCGACCTGCGCCTCTTGCGCGACGGAGGGAAGGTTGCGGGCACGCTGGTTTCCATCCGGAAGGGGCAGTGGTTCGGCGGGCGCAGCGTGCCCGTCGTCGGTGTGGGCGGCGTGGGTGTCTCGCCGCTGCACCGGGGGCAGGGGACAGCGACGCGGCTGATGACTCGACTGGTCCAAGAGGCGCGCGAGTCGGGCGCGGCGCTCTCCATCCTCTATCCCGCCACCCAGCCCCTCTATCGGCGCGCGGGCTATGAGCAGGCCGGGGCGCGCTACGAGACGCGCGTGCAGATGTCCGCGCTGGAGATGGGCGAGCGCACGCTGTCCCTGCGAGCCATCGAGTCACGCGACGAGGCGGCCATCGCCGCGTGTTACACGAGCGTGGCCCGCTTCCGTCAGGGCTGGCTGGACCGGAGCGAGTTCTCCTGGGGGCGCGTGCGCAACCCTCGCTCCGAGCCCGTCCACGGCTACCTCGTGGAGGGCAGCGCCGGAGTGGAGGGCTACGTCTACCTGGCGCGCCGTCCGCTCAAGGACTTGAAGCAGGAGCTGGCCCTCACGGACATCGTGGCCACCACGCCCGCCGCGGCGCGCCGGCTCCTCCGCTTCCTGGGCGACCACCACTCCCTGGGCACGGAGGTGGTCTGGTACGGCGGCCCGGACGACCCGTTCCTTCTCTTGCTGCGCGAGCAGTCCTATTCGGTGAAGGTGTACATGCACTGGATGGTGCGCGTGCTGGACGTGGTCTCCGCGCTGGAGGCCCGTGGCTGGACGCCGGGACTCTCTGGCTCGCTGCACCTGGAAGTGATGGACGAACTCTTCCCGGAGAACCAGGGCCGCTTCGTGCTGGAGGTGGAGGACGGCGTGGGCCGGGTGAAGCGGGGCGGCGAGGGCCGGCTGCGGCTGGATATCCGCCAACTGGGCCCGCTGTACACCGGCTTCCAGTCCGCGGCCTCCCTGCGCTCGGTGGGGCTGGTGGAGGCGGATGACGCGTCCGTGGAGGCGGCGATGGCGCTGTTCTCCGGGCCTCAGCCGTCGCTGCGGGACATGTTCTGAGAGGGGACGAGCGGCCCCACCCCCAGGCCCTGGTGGCCCTCCGTCGGGCGCCAGGGCGCTCGGATGGGGGGCCCGGCCGTCAGGTGGCTACCGCGCCGAGGGCGGGTGATGGTAGGAGCCCGAGACCTCATTGACAGGGGAGCAGTCCATGCGGGCGTTCGTCACCGGTGGTTCCGGTTTCGTGGGCAGGTACCTTCTCGCGGCGCTCAAGGCTCGCGGCGACGAGGCTCGCGCGTTGGCGCGCTCGCCGGAGTCCGTCGCGACGGTGGTGGCGGCGGGGGCGGAGCCCTTCGAGGGCGACCTGTCGGACGTGGCGAAGCTGCGGGAGGGCATGGAGGGCTGTGACACCGTCTTCCACTCGGCCGCGCTGGTGAAGTCGTGGGCGCCTCGCGCGGAGTACTACGAGGCCAACGTGCGCGGCACGGAGCGCGTGCTGGAGGCCGCGCGCGCGGCGGGCGTGAAGCGGCTGGTGCACGTCAGCACGGAGGCGGTGATGGCGGACGGCACGCCGCTGGTGAAGGTGAACGAGACCTGGCCGCTGCCGGAGCGCCCCATCGGGGACTATCCGTCCACCAAGGGCGAGTCCGAGCGCCGGGTGCTGAGCGTGAACTCCGCGGACTTCACCACCGTGGCGGTGCGTCCGCGCCTCGTCTGGGGACGCGGGGACACGTCGGTGCTGCCGCAGATGGTGGAGGCGGTGCGCACCAAACGCTTCAAGTGGGTGGGGGATGGTCGCTACCTCACGTCCACCTGCCACGTGGCCAACTGCGTGGAGGGCCTGCTGCTGGCGGCGGAGAAGGGCCGGGGTGGCGAGGCGTACTTCCTCACCGACGGCGAGCCGGTGGTGTTCCGCGACTTCGTCACCGCGATGCTCAAGTCGCAGGGCGTGGACCCGGGCAACAGCACGATTCCCTACGGGCTGGCCGCCACGGTGGCCACGCTGGCGGACCTGGCGTGGGGAACCTTCGGCCTGCCGGGCCGCCCGCCGCTCAGCCGCACCGAGGTGCTGCTGATTGGACGTGAGGTGACGGTGAGCGACGAGAAGGCCCGCCAGGAGCTGGGCTACGAGGGGCGGATGCCGCGCGCCATCGGGCTGAAGGAGATGGAAGCGGAGTTCCAGGAGCGGTCATCGCGCGCGGCGTGAGGCGCGACACGAGCGTGTGCGCTAGCCTTGTTCGCGGCGGCTGACACACGAGGAGGATGGGCCATGCGAAGGTTCGAGTTCGTCGAGGGAACCAGCTCCAAGTTCTGGCAGCCGGAGGTTCAGGGCAACCTCTTCATCGTCACGTTCGGGCGCATCGGCACCGCGGGGCAGCGCAAGGAGAAGGCGTTCCCCGACGCGGCTGGCGCCGAGCGTGAGTACGAGAAGAAGGTCGCCGAGAAGGTGCGCGAGGGCTACCAGGAGGTGACGGCCGGTGGCGCCGCGGCCACTCCAACCCCGGCCGCCGCGCCGCGTGCGCCCGAGAAGGTTCCGCTGCCCCGCCGCGTGCCCGTTGCCACGCCCACGCAGGAGACGCTCAAAGCCGCCGCGGATGCGCTCGCGGCGCTGCGGGCGCGCCTGGGCTGGCGAAGCTGGGAGGTGACGTCACGGGCTCGAAGCGCTCGCAGGGCGCTGCGGGCCCTGGGCGGCGTGAACCCGGCCGCGCACGCGGAGCTGGCCGCGACCTTCGATGCGCTGATGGCGCGCGTCGTCGCCACTCCGAAGGAAGGCCGGCTGCCGCTGCGTCACGCGCTGGGGCTGCTGAGCGAGCTGGACGTGGCGGCCTTCTCCCGTGCCGTGGAGGCGTGGCGCCGCGCGCCGGAGACGGAGGCGCTGGCCATGGTGCGGCGGGCGGAGTCACTCGGTGAGCCGGAGCTCGCGCTGCGGCTGGGGCTGTTGCTCGCGGAGCGTCCCGGCATGAAGGGCAGCGCGTCCGAGGAAGGCTGGGGCAAGCGCTGGGGCCAGCTGCGCCCGCATGTCGAGGCGAAGCTGTCCTCGTCGGGTGGCTCGCTGACGGAGTGGGTGAAGGGTGTGAGCCCGGGCAGCGATACGCAGCTCGCCGGTCGGCTCTCGCGCCTGGAGGCGTGAGGCGCGACGCGGCGCGAGGGGGACGCATCGACACATGACACCCAGGGTTCTCATCGTCGTCGGGCTCTTTCTCGCGCTGGGCGGGGTCCTCTTTCTGTCCGCCGACCGGGAGCCCCAGCCTCGGGGTGTGCAGGAGGCCGGCACGTCGACGCCCACGCCGCCCCGTCCTCCAAGGCCCGGCCAGGTGGTGGACATCTCCTTCCTCTACAGCACGGAGAAGAAGGAGTGGGTGGAGGCCGTGGCGGAGGACTTCCAGCGGCAGCATCCCCACATCCGGCTGAAGCTGATGGGGCGCGGTTCGCTGGATGCGGCGCAGGCCATCCTGGATGGCCGTGAGCAGCCCACGGTGTGGAGCCCGGCGGACAGCGCGGTGTTGCGCATGCTGGCCTCCGACTGGGCCACGGACCCCACGCGGGGGCCGTTGTTCGCGGAGACGGGCGAGCAGGCTCCGCGTCCGCTGGTCATCACGCCGCTGGTCTTCGTGGTGTGGGCGGACCGTGCGGAGGTGCTGCGCAAGGCCAGCGGAGGCGGCGCGGTGTCGTGGAAGGTGCTTCAGAAAGCGGTGACGAGTCCCCAGGGCTGGCCCGCGATTGGCGGCAAGCCGGAGTGGGGGTTCGTGAAGCTGGGCCACACGGACCCGACGCGCTCCAACTCCGGCCTGCAAGCGCTGCTGCTGGCCACGCTGGAGTACTACGGCAAGCGCGGCGGGCTCACGGTGGCGGACCTGTTGGACCCGCGCTACCAGGACTGGATGAAGGCGCTGGAGCGAGGCGTCACGCGCTTCGAGCCCTCCACGGGCACCTTCATGGCGGACATGGTCCGCTTCGGCCCGTCCCGCTACGACATCGCGGTGGTGTACGAGAACCTGGCCATCGCGGAGCTGTCGCACGCGCAGGGCCGGTGGGGCGAGCTGCGGGTGTACTACCCGGCGCTCACCCTGTGGAGCGACCATCCGGCGGCGGTGCTCCAGGCGGACTGGGTGACACCCGAGCAGAAGGCGGCGGCGCTGGAGTGGCTGCGCTATCTGCAGAGCCGTCCGGTGCAGGAGCGCGCGCTGGAGTTCGGCTTCCGCCCCGCGGACCCAGCCGTGCCGCTCAAGACGCCGGACCCGAACAATCCCTTCACACGGCTGGCCCCCCATGGAGTCCGCGTGGACGTGCCTCCCGTGGCGGAAGTTCCCGAAGGCCCCGTGGTCCGCGACCTGCTGACGTTGTGGTCGCGGGTGTTGACCTCCGGTCGTTAGCGCCTCGGGGTTCCCCGACGTCTGCCGTGCCCCGGAGGATGGGGGCGCGGCTCAATCCTTCACATCCAGGTCGTCGCGTACCTGTCACTGCACCCCTGGCGCCGAGCTTGGACCGGTGGGTGCGAGTGCTCCTCGGGCGTGCGGCCAGTCGCCGTCATGTCGGGCCTCGCTGGACTCGAGCCAGGCACGCGGCCACCTTGGCCGCGGGTGAAGGAAGGGGTGCCTCATGATGAGAACCACGCAGGGGATGAGGAAGACCATGGGGGTGTTGGGGGTGGCGTTGCTGCTGGTCACCAGCACGGCCCACGCGTTCAACGACGCGGATGCGCTGAAGGTGGTGGGCTTCGCGCGAACGCAGCTCCGGAAGACCGCCACGGCCATGCCCAGCACGTCTCGCTCACCGAAGGCGTCGCGCGCCGACGGGACGTGGTCGACGGTGGCCAACACGGATGCGGTGGCGTGGACGCAGGGCTTCTTCCCGGGAAGCATGTGGCACTTGTTCCAGGTGGGGCTGGAGCCGTCGTGGCAGCAGAAGGCGGACCAGTGGACGCGGCCCCTGGAGGGTCAGAAGACGAACCGGCAGACGCATGACCTGGGCTTCAAGCTGTTCACGAGCTACGGCCAGGCGTACCGGCTCACGGGAGACCCGTACTATCGCGGCGTGCTGCTGACGTCGGCCGAGACGCTCGCGACGCGGTACAACTCACGCATCGGCATCATCGATTGCTGTGATTGGAACTCGGCGTGGGACGTGCCGCTCGTCACCGACACGATGATGAACCTGGAGTTGTTGCTGTGGGCCGCGGCGAACGGGGGACGCGCGGAGCTGCGGACGATGGCCATCAATCACGCGCTCACCACGCTGCGCGATGCGGTGCGCCCGGATGGCAGCTCCTTCCACTACGTGGACTACAACGCCGCGACGGGGGCCATCCGTTCGAAGGGCACCTTCCAGGGGTACTCCACGAACTCCACCTGGGCGCGGGGCCATGCGTGGCTCATCTACGGCTACACCATGGTGTACCGGTACACGGGTGATGCGCGGATGCTCGCGGCCGCGCGCAAGGTGACGGACTGGTACCTGGACAATGTGCCGGCGGACATGGTGCCGAAGTGGGACTTCAACGCGCCGGGGACGCAGAAGGACTCCTCGGCGGCGGCCATCGTCGCCTCGGCGCTGCAGGAGTTGAGCAACCTGGAGACGGACGCCGCGCGCAAGACGCGCTACCGCGACGCGGCGCTGCGCACGCTGGACACGCTGGTGTCACCGGCCTACTTCGCGCAGGGCACCAACAGCCCGGGCCTGCTGCTGCATGGCGTGGGGCACCTGCCCGCCAACCAGGAGATTGATGTCAGCCTCATCTACGGCGACTACTACTTCCTGGAGGCGGTGCTTCGCTTCAACCCGAACCCTCCGTACCCCTGGTACTCGAAGGTCGCCTTCTTCGAGAGCCAGCACCTGCTCGGCACCACGAACACGGGCGTGCGCACCGTCGAGTTCGACGTGACACCGCTCGCATCCTCGCAGGACGGCACGGTGGGCTACACCGACAGCTCCACATCGGTGACGGGCTACTCCGTGCTGAACATGACGGTGCGGATGAACCTGGACGGGTACTTCGACGTGCGCAATGGCGGGGCCTACGCGTCGCTGGTTCAGGTGCCCTATGTGAATGGGCAGACGTACCACGTGCGCATGGTCGCGGACCTGCCCGCGCAACGCTACAGCGTCTGGGTTCGTCCTCCGGGCGGGAGCGAGGTGCAGATCGCCAACCGGTACGTCTTCCGCACCGGGGCTCCGGCCATCAATGACCTGGGGCGCGTGTCCGTGCGGACGGTCATCGCGGACAGCGACTTCCGAGTGCTGGGGCACACCGTGACTCCCGGTGGAACGACGGCCGCGGGGGTCGCGGAGGTGCTGCCCGGGCCTGTGCGGCCGCCGGTGGACTTCGAGCACACGGCGATGTCGGGGAGCGAGGTCTCGCCGGTGCTCACGTGGCTCTCGCAGGACGCGTCGTTGCTGTCGCTGCTGGCGGACTTCGAGCGCTGGGGGACCGTGCCGACCGACCACCTGCCCGGCGACGTGGACGAAGTCGCGGTCGCGGAGGCGGCGCGGGTCGTGGCCAACGAAGCGATGCCTGAAGGCTTCGGCTGCGGAGCCGCGGGCGCGGTGCCTCTGCCGCTGCTCGTGCTCGCGCTGCGAAGCTGGCGCAACCGCCGGCGGAGGCAACAGGCCGCGCGCGGCTGAGGCCCGATGTGACAGCGGCCCGCTCCTCGCTTTGTCGAGGGGCGGGCCGTTCACTCACCTCACGCCCGCCCGGCCCAGGTGCGCGTGGGAGGGCGTGGGGGACGACCGTCAGTCGTCGTTGTCGTCGTGGTCATCGTCCTCGTCGCCATCCTCGTCATCGTCGTCGAAGGCGTCGATGGAGCGGCGCAGGTTGTTCTCGATGGTGGAGCGTGCGGCGTCGTCCCGCGGGTCCAGTCGCTGGCCCTGGCCGTCGACGAACCAGCCGCTCGGGTCGATATTGATGGTGATGTTCGGCTCTTCTCCGGCCTTCACCTCGAAGCGGGCCTCTCGCTCCTGCTCCAGCCGCACGCTGGAGACGAAGCTGAAGGGCTGCCCGTCGATGTGTCCGTCGATGACCACGGACGCGCCGAGCCGCGCGAGCTCCTGGAGCGCAGCATCCTCACCTGCCTCGGTGGTGGAGACCTTGCCGATGTCGAACTCGATTTCGTCGAAGATTCCGGGCTCCACCTGCAGGTTGCCCACGCGGATGACCTGACCGTTCAGGTCCTCGCTCGTCAGGTCGATGAGCAGGGGGCCCACCTCCTGCTCGGAGTCATCATCGTCCCGCGTGCCGTCATCCGCGCCACCCGTGTGGCCGTCGTCGGCGTCGTCGCCCTCCAGCTCCAACTCCAGCTCCCGCACGGAGAGTCGGACCCGGTCGATGGTGATGCCAGTGGGGGCCTCGAGCCGCTGCTCGATGTGGCCGGGCGCGGACTGGGCGCCACGCGCGGCGCCGACTCGGGTGCTCAGCCCGACCTTGACGGAATCCGGGTTGCCGCAGGCCGAGAGCAACATGATGGACGTGCACAAGCCAATGAGTCGCATACCGTTCATCTCCTGGTATCGAGAGGACCTGGCGCGCGACTTCTCCGGCCTGGGCCGCACGAAATCCCCTGTTCGAAAAGAAGGAGCATCGGCGCGCTTATCGGCCACATCGCGACGCGGGGACCTTTCGTGAAGGGGGCGCCTGTGGCCGATAGAGGCCTCGTGACTCCTTCCTGATAGGCGCGGTACTGAATGGGGAGACATGACCGGTGCTCGTACCCCAGCAACAGCGTGTGTCCGGTGGTCCGGAGCGCCCTTCGTGTGGGGTGCGAGGGCGCGGCAGGGGCCTGCTCGGCGTGTGGGTGAGAGGGGCGGGCCGTGACGGAGGAGGAAATCTCCGCCTGCATCCAGCGCGCGAATCGAGGCGCGCAGGATGCGCACCGCGAGCTGTACCAGCGCTTTCACGCGTCGGTGCGTCGTGTCGCGCTGGGCTACTCCGCGCTGGGTCCGGCGGAAGTGGAGGACGTGGTCCAGGAGACGTTCGTCCGGGCCTTCCGGGAGCTGGCGCGGCTGGAGCATCCCCGCGCCTTCGGGCGCTGGCTGGTGACGATTGCGCGCCACCATTCCCAGGCCCTCAGCCGGGGCGCGCGGATTCGAGGGCGCGCGGCGGAGGACCTGGCACTGGAGCTGGAGACGAGCATGCCAGCCATTCCTCCCGCCCTCACGCTGGAGCGGCGCGTGGTGGTGGTGCGCGAGCTCATCGAGGGACTGCCCGAGGGCCCGGAGAAGGAGACGGTCCGCCTGTTCTATCTGGAGGGCGAGCTGAGCGCGCGAGAGATCGCGGAGCGTCTGGGGCTGGGCAAGAGCGCGGTGACGATGCGCCTGGAGCGCTTCCGGGCACGGGTGAAGCGTGAGCTGTTGGCGCGGCTTCTGGCCGCGGGAGTGGAGTGAGCCATGAGCGACGCGAGCAGACACCTGGACGCGCGGAGCTGGAAGGCCCTGCGCGACAAGTCGCCCGAAGAGGTGGCGTACTTCTCCACGCATCTGTCCCAGCCCTGTGAGGTGTGCGAGGCGTTCCTCGAACGGAGCGACGAGGACGACGCGTTCGGCGTGGAGTCGTTGGCGGATGAGGCGCTGGGCTCGATGTCCACCCCGCGCGAGGACGCGGTGGGGTGGGCTCGCCTGCGCCGTCGCCTCGGGACGCCACGACGCGCGTGGCTCGCGGGAGCCCTGGCGGTGGCCGCCGCGGCCGTGGTCGCCATCGCCGTGCTCCCCCCGTTGGCGTCGAAGGAGCACGAGGACCGCTCGTGGCGACTGAAGGGTGTCGCGCCGATGTCCCTGGAGCTGACCGCCGTGGCGCGCCTGCCGGACGGGACGTTGCACGCGGTGACGGAGGACGCCTTGCTTCCTCCCGAGGCCGTGGTCCTGGTGCGCTATCGCGCCAGCGAGGTCTCCGACGCGATGCTCGTACTGGAGTCCCCGGAGGGTCCCGCGCAGATGCTGGGCGGCTACACGTTGGAGGCGGGGACGCACGACCTGAAGGAAGCAGGCGAACTGGCGGGTGTGTCCCTGGCCGGGGAGCACGGTCCACGGGTGCTGGTGCTGGCCGCGTGGCCACGGGGGCCTCGCTCGGCGGCCGAGCGGGACACGGCCCTCACTCAAAGCAGGGTACCCGAGGAAGCCGCCCAGGCGAGGCTCCGGCTGCGGGTGGAGCCGGGGTATGTTGCCCCCTGAGCGTGCCTTCGTGAGTCGTCCCTGCTTCCGCGTCGTCCTGTGGCTTGCCTTCGCGTCGCTCTGCGCGTGCGGTGCGGCGAGCGTGGGCGAGAAGGGGCGGGCGGTGCGCGTGCGCCTGGATTCGGCGGAGCTGGCGTCGGCGCATGAGGGCGAGCGGCATGCGCTGCTCATCGGCATCAATCAGTATGAGGACGCCTCCTGGCACGGGCTGCGCTACCCGGGCAAGGACGCGGAGGACCTGGGGCGTGTGCTGGCGGACCCGCGACGCGGCGGCTTCCGCTCGGTGACGGTGCTGACGCGTCCGGAGCAGACGACGCGCGCGGCGGTGCTGCAGGCGCTGCGGACGCTGGCCGCACGGCCCTGGAACCCGAAGGACGTGGTGGTCATCTACGTCTCCGGCCATGGCACGCTCGCGCGGGATGCACGGGGTGACCTCCAGCGCTACCTGGTGATGCGCGACACGCGCTTCCGGGACGTGCAGGGCACGGGGCTGGAGATGGCGGCGCTGGAGCGGGAGTTGGAGCAGCTGGGCTCCAGGCGACGGGTGCTGGTGCTGGCCACGTGTCACAGCGGCACGGGCAAGTCGCTCCTTCCCCCGGCGGTGCTCGAGGAATTGGAGCGCACCAAGGGGGCGTTCCCACCGCGTCCGCTGGAAGAGGACAGCCGCGCCTCGCTCGTCCTGTCCGCCAGCGACTGGGGCGAAACGGCGCGCGAGGACGATGCGCTCGCCAATGACATCTACACGCACTTCTTCGTCCAGTCGCTCGACGGCCGAGGGGACCGCAACCGGGATGGCGCGGTGAGTGCGACCGAGGCGCATGACTGGGCGCGCCGCCACACGTGGACCTATACGGAGGGCCGGCAGCGCCCGAGCGCACGGATGACGGAAGTGGGCGCGGACCCGGTGCTGCTCGCGGGCGCGTTGACCCAGCCCGGGCAGCCGGAAGTCTTCTCCTACAGTCCTCGCCTGGAGGGCTTCACGCTCAAGGTGGATGGCGTGGACGCGGGCGAGCTTCCAGGCGGCGTGGCCTTGCCGGAGGGAAGCCGGAAGCTGGGCCTCCACAAGGGTGGCCAGTTGCTGTGGGAAGACACCGTGGCGTTGCGAGCGGGGGAGCGCCGGGCGCTGGACTCGCTGCTGCGCGAGGTGTCGCCCGGCCCCCAGCGCACGGTGGCCCTGGAGGTCGGCGCCCTGGGCTTCCTCGACGCGCGCAGCCGCCGCGAGGTGCTTCCGCCCACGGCGCTGGCGGGCGTGGGGCTGCGGCTGGGGGGCGTGCTGCTGGAGCAGCGGCTCGACGTGGGCGTGGACCTGGCCGCGGGGCAGGGGCGTCGGGCGCTGCTGCTCGACGTAGGCGGAACGGTGCCCGTACGCCATCGGGTGTTGATGCTGGGCGTGACGGTGGGACCCTCGTGGCAATGGGGTCGGCTGGGGTTGTCCACCGGGCCTCGTGTGGCCGCCTTGTGGTTGGAGCGCTCCTTCCAGTTGGACCTGTTGAGCCAGGACGAGCGCTACCTCACGGTGTGGCCTGGCTGGATGGCGGGAGTGTCATGGCGTCTGGGGACGAGGTTTGTATTGGAGGCGAAGGGCCAGCTTCTCTGGGCCTACGTCCCCGTGGACGGGCGCACTCGCGCGGTGGGTTTTGGTGGCCTGTTTCTGGGCGGAGGATATCGCTTCTGATGCGTGCTCCGAGACGCGTGATGCCCCTGGCGTGGGCGGGCCTGGCCTTGATGGGGGCGTGTGGTGGCTTCAACAACGGGCCGCTGGAGGCGGGCACCGTGCGCGGGCGAATCCTCGGCGCCGAGGCCGACGTGGCGGTGGTGAGCGTGCTGGGCCAGCCCGAGTTGAGGGCGCGTGTGTCGTCGGACGGACGCTTCGAACTCGGCGGCGTGCCGGCCACCTCCGTGGAGTTGTTCCTGGTGGCCTCGCGCACCCGCGCGGCCCGCACGAAGGTGGTGGCGCAAGGCGCGCGCATCACCGAACTGGGTGACATCGACGCGCCCCTGGGCGCCTTCATCACCGTTCGCCTGCGAGACAGCGCTGGCAACGTGCCACCGCGTGGCGAGGTGGAGGTGGAGGGGACCGCGCTCGACGACCTGGAGATGGACGCGTCGAGCGGAGAGGTGCGCGTCGGTCCTCTTCCCGAGGGGTGCTACACGCTGGAGGTCAAGGCGGACCATCTCGAGGACGAGGAGGAAGAGGTCTGCGTCCGCCAGGGCGAGGAGCTGGAGCGCGAGTTCATCCTGCGTGAGGACGACCTCGGCGGAGACGACGATGGGGGCGGTGACGACGACGGAGGGGACGAGGGCGGCTGAGTATCCGCGGAGCGTCCCGTCCCCGGTCAGCGTCCCGTGCGCGCGGCCAGGTCGATGAAGCCGCGAATCCAGATGAGGTTCACCGCGTGGCACGCCTCCATGCTCATGGGCGTGGTGGTCTCCAGCGTCGCTGTGTACGGCACGCCCTGGCGCGCGTACCAGTCCGTGACGCTGCCATCGTGGTAGACGATGAGGCCGTCGTCGTCGGTGATGTTCTGCTCGTCGACCTTCTGGTTACGCACCACCGTCGCGTGTTTGGACGAGGCCTCGACGAAGGGGCGGTAGAAGGCCTTGTCTCCGAAGGTGTACGCGTACGTCGCGGCGCCGCCCAGGTAGTTGTCCTGGTGGATATCCAGCGCCGCGTTCGGCGCCCGGAAGCGCGACAGGTCCGAGCGCACCAGGCGCGTCTCCTTGGGCCCGCCGTCGTAGAGGGCCCAGCGCAGGTGGTCCTGCCCTTCGTTCAGCTCACCCCGCCACTCACCGGGCGCCACTTCATAGCGAAGGAAGTCGTTGTTGGGCTTCTCGCCGGAGCGGTTGTAGCGGGTGCCGTCCTCGAAGCCGGAGGGGTTGATACATGGATACACGCGCAGGCCCACGCCGCGTTGCCGGGCATAGGCCACCACTTCGGGGAAGCGCTCGGCCAGGGTGAGGGGACCCGCGGGTTCTTCCCCGTGGAACCCCGAGGTGATGACCAGCCAACGCTCTCCCGGCACGGTGATGCGGAAGAGCGGGTAGGGCTGTCCGCCCTCCAGGACCTGGCCGTACTCGGCCACTTCTCCAAGGTTCTCGAACGAACGGATGCGTTGCGCGTAGTCGGTGTATCTCACACCTTCAACCTATGCGTGACGCTCCCCGTCGCCTACCCATTCCCACCCATGGTCATGGGTGGGCGTTGAGTGGGGGACGGGCACCGAGGGGGCTTCTCACTCCATGCCGGTGCGCTCACGGAACTCCGTGGCCAGCTCCTTGCGCTGCTCCGGCGTCAGCGTGCCGTGGACCTCCAGCGCGGCATCCGTCGCCTGGTGGGCAAACGCGCGCATCGCGTCGATGCGCTCGTCCACCAGCGCGTGGAGCTTCTGCGCGTCGGGCGTGGTGGACTCGAGCTGGGTGACGACCTCCGAGCGCACCGCGTGCTGCTCCTTCGCGAGCTTCGCGCCCTCGTCGAGGAGGCGGTCCTTCACGGCGTTGATGGACTTGCGCTGGGCGTCCGTCGCGTCGATGTCGTCCAGCTTGTCGTTCAGCTTCCACGACACCATCTGCTTGATGCGCTCGGGGTTGTGGCCCCAGCCGTGGTGGCCTCCGCGGAAGGCGAAACCGCTGAGCAGGACGACGGCGACGACGGCGGAACCGGCGATGGCGAGCTTCTTCATCATGGGACTCTCTCCGAATGCGGGGCCCGACGCGGGCCCGGGTGGCTTCGCCGTGTTGGCGATGTTGCCCAATGTGCCGGGCCGCTTTTTCGGGCGCTTGTACCGGGCGTGAAGAAGTGTGAAGCCCCCCGGCCCTGGAGTTTCGCCCCGGGTGCGCCCGCCTGGACGGCTGGAGGGAGAGCCCGGCCCACCGGCCCTGGGGGCCCCGATTTCGGGCCGCGCCCCGCCTTTCCGCTCCCGACAGAACGACTTTCGAGGCCGATTTCTCGGCCTGTGGGACGGGCCACCCTGACGCGTTCGAGAGAGTAGCGGGAGGCCGGGGCCGAACGTAGTGTTCGGGCCATGTCCTTTACCCACCTCCACCTGCACACGCTCTACTCACTGCTCGATGGGGCCATCCGGATGAAGGACCTCATCAAGACGGTGAAGGAGAAGGGGATGTCGAGTGTCGCCGTGACGGACCACGGCAACATGTTCGGAGCCATCGACTTCTACAAGAAGGCGAAGGACGCGGGCATCAAGCCCATCCTCGGCATGGAGGCGTACGTCGCGGGCGCCAAGGGTCGCGAGGACCGCTCGGAGAAGGTCAACCACCACCTCATCCTGGTGGCGAAGAACGCGGAGGGCTACGCGAACCTGCGCTACCTGTCCTCCACCGCGTACATGCAGGGTTTCTACTACCACCCGCGCATCGACAAGAAGGTGCTCGCGGACCACAGCAAGGGCCTCTTCGCGCTGACGGCGTGCCTGGGTGGTGAGGTGACGAGCGCGTGCTTCCGTGGGGACATGGACCACGCCCGCCGCGCGGCCCAGGAGTACAAGGACATCTTCGAGCCCGGGCACTTCTTCCTCGAAGTGCAGTCCAACGGGATGCCTGAGCAGGACAAGGCGAACCTGAACCTGATGCAGCTGTCGCGGGACATGGACATCCCGCTGTGCGCCACCGCGGACGCGCACTACATCAAGCGCGAGGACGCGCGCGCGCACGAGTTGCTGATGTGCATCGCCAGCGGCAAGACGCTGGCGGACAGCAAGCGGATGAAGCACGCCACGGACAAGCTCTACGTCACCAGCCCCACGGAGATGCTGGAGTTCTTCAAGGAGATTCCGGAGGCCGTCCACAACACGCAGCGCATCGCCGAGCAGTGCAACCTGGAGCTGAAGCTGGGCAAGCCCATGCTGCCCACGTTCAAGGTGCCGGACAGCCACACGCCGGACAGCTTCATGTCGGAGCTGGCCTACGAGGGCCTGCGCGAGCGCTTCATCGAGTTGGCGGCCACCGTCAGCTATCCCATCGACCGGGAGGAGTACCAGGCGCGCCTGACGCTGGAGTTGGGCGTCATCCAGAAGATGGGGTTCAGCGGCTACTTCCTCATCGTCCAGGACTTCATCAACTGGGCGAAGAAGATGGGCATCCCCGTGGGCCCGGGCCGTGGCTCCGGCGCCGGCAGCCTCGTCGCGTACGCGCTGCGCATCACCGACGTGGACCCGATTCCGTACAACCTCCTGTTCGAGCGCTTCCTGAATCCGGAGCGCGTGTCGATGCCCGACTTCGATATCGACTTCTGCCAGGACCGGCGGGACGAGGTCATCCAGTACGTCGGCCGCAAGTACGGCGAGATGAACGTGGGGCAGATCATCACCTTCGGCTCACTGAAGGCGAAGAGCGTGCTGCGCGACGTGTGCCGCGTGTTCGCGCTGCCCTTCAGCGAAGGTGACCGCATCGCGAAGCTGGTGCCGGAAGTCCTCAACATCACCTTGAAGGAGGCCATCGAGATGGAGCCTCGCCTCAAGGAGATGATGGAGAAGCCTTCCAACATCGGTGAAGTGGAGGGGCGGCCCGTCACCACGAAGGACGTGCTGGAGATCGCGCTCGCGCTGGAGGGCCTGCACCGCCAGCCGGGCATGCACGCGGCCGGCGTGGTCATCGCCGACAAGCCGCTGTGGGAGTTCGTGCCCGTCTACCAGCCGCCGGGTGAGAAGACGCTCATCACCCAGTTCGCCAAGGACGAGGTGGAGGCGGCGGGCCTGGTGAAGTTCGACTTCCTCGGCCTGAAGACACTCACCGTCATCCAGCACGCGCTGGATTTGGTGAAGCGCAATCATGAGAAGGACATTCCGCGGCATGAGATTCCGCTGAATGACGACAAGGTCTGGGAGTTGATGGCCAAGGGCGACACGGCCGGCGTCTTCCAGATGGAGTCGAGTGGCTTCACGGAAATGGTGGTGAAGCTCAAGCCGTCCTGCTTCGAAGACGTCATCGCCGCGGGCGCGCTCTATCGCCCGGGTCCTCTGGACTCCGGCATGGTGGACGTCTTCATCAACCGCAAGCACGGCCGGGAGAAGGTGTCGTATCCGCATCCCGCGCTGGAGCCGGTGCTCAAGGACACGTACGGCGTCATCGTGTACCAGGAGCAGGTGATGCAGATTTCGCAGGTCCTGGGTGGGTACACCCTGGGCCGCGCGGACCTGCTTCGCCGCGCCATGGGCAAGAAGAAGGCCGAGGTCATGCAGGCCGAGCGGGCCGGCTTCCTCGAGGGCTGCGCGAAGAACAGCGTCGACCTGAAGGTCGCTGGCGAAATCTTCGACCTGATGGAGAAGTTCGCTGAGTACGGCTTCAACAAGAGCCACTCGGCGGCGTACGGCCTCGTCACGATTCACACCGCGTGGCTGAAGGCGCATTACCCCTGTGAGTTCATGGCGGCCCTTCTCTCCAGCGAGAAGGACAACACGGACAAGGTGGTGAAGCACATCGGTGAGGCGCGCGAGTCGGGCCTCCAGGTGTTGCCGCCGGACGTGAATCAGTCCGACCTCCAGTTCGGCGCGGTGGAAGGGAAGATTCGTTTCGGGTTGGGCGCCATCAAGGGCGTGGGCGAGGGCGCCATCGAGTCCATCCTGGATGCGCGCAAGGACGGCTCCTTCAAGAGCCTCTTCGACTTCTGCGAGCGCGTGGACAGCCGGCGCGTCAACAAGAAGGTGTTGGAAGCGCTGGTGAAGGCGGGCTCGTTCGACTTCGAGAAGCGTCCGCGTCGGCAGGTGTTCGACACGATTGAGCGGGCGATGAACCGCGGCTCGTCCAGCCAGAAGGACAAGGCGGCGGGGCAGAGCTCGTTGTTCGGCATGCTCGCGGGGCCCGCTTCGGGCGGCGCCGCGATGAAGGACGACTACGTCGTGGTGGAGGAGTGGTCGGAGAAGGAGCGGCTGGCGCTGGAGAAGGAGGCCATCGGCTTCTACGTGTCCGGCCATCCGCTGCATCAGTACGACAAGGAACTCAAGCGCTACGCGAAGCCGATTACGTCGGTGCAGCGCGCGCGCAAGGACGACAAGCTCACGGTGGCGGGCGTCGTCACGGTGCTGCGCGAGCGGCCCACGAAGACGGGCAAGCGCATGGCGTGGGTGACGATTGAAGACCTGTCCGGGTCGATTGAGCTGGTGTGCTTCCCGGGCAAGGACGGCACGCGCAACGTCATGGGGCGGGATGGCAAGTGGGCGAAGCAGGGGCCCAAGCCGGGGTTCGAGAACTGGGAGCACCTGCTCAAGTCGGACGACCCGATTCTGGTGACGGGGACGGTGCAGATCAGCCAGCGCGACGAGGACTCGCCCACGCCGGAGTTGATTGTCGACGACATCCAGAGCCTGAAGGAGGTGCGTGAGAAGCGCACCAAGCGGCTGGAGCTGCGCGTGCCGGCGGACCTGCTGACGGAGGACCGCGTGGCGAAGCTGCACGAGCTGGCGAAGAAGTTCGCCGGTGCCACGCCTGTGGCCGTGAGTGTGTTGTTCCACGGTGAGGCGGAGGCGCTCATTGGGAACACGTCGCTCAAGGTGCAGGTGCATGACGACCTGCTGCTGGCCGTGGACCGGTTGTTCGGGATGCGGGTGGTGGAGTTCGGCTGACCCTTTTGGCGCTCCCAGCCTGAGGGCTGGGGCGTCACGGTCGCGTGGGGAGCCATGAGAGGGCGCAGGCTGGCGCTCTCGTCGGCTACGGTTCGAGGCATGTCACCGCTTCGTTGGCTTCTCCTCGGAGTGCTGTTGTGGGGCTGCGCGTCTTCGGGGCCGCCCGGCTCCCTATCGCGCGGGGCCGCTCCTTCCACGGGCATATGTGAGCGTGCGCACGAGGAAGAGTGCGTCGCCCTTGCCTGTGCTGGGGAGGATTGCGGCCTGTTTGGCTGTGAGGACGTCGACACGGAAGCGCTGTCCTCCGGGGCGGAGGCACCTCGTGTCGAACCCGTCCTGGCCATGAGGCCGCCGCCACGAGCCCCTCCGGCTTTTCGCAATTGGAGGAGCCTGGGAATCCGTTCGGGAGCACAGCCTCGGATGACGTTTCACTTCCGCTATCGGGAGGGGTTTCTCCCCGCGTTGCCACGCGGGCCAGGAAAGTTGGTGCATCACCACCTGTTTCCCCAGCAGCCAGAACTGGCGCAGTGGTTCCGGGCGAACGGTATCGACATCCACAAGTTCACCATCCTGATTCCCGAGCATATCCACCGGCAGATCCACTCGGTAACTGGGCGTGGCGGACTGTGGAACCAGGCCTGGAGGGACTACCGGAGGATCAAGCAGGGCGGCTTCGTCACGCGCGAGGAGCTTCATCGAAAGGCGGTCGAACTCATCTTTCGCTTCGAGCTGACAGGTCCCGTGGTGCCCTACAATACCCCCCTGGCGCCGTTCAATTCGATGCCTCAGCTCCGTGCCCCCTAGAGGTCCCGTGAAGTTCTACATGGTCGAAGAGGATACTTCGCTCGGCTGCACGGGGCGCCTGGCTGCGGTGAACAAGTGGTGTCTTCCAGGCGTGGAGCCCTGTCTGGAGTGTCGTCTCGGTGGAGGCGCGCCGTGGCTTGTTTACCCTTGTGTGGACCTGTCCGGGTTGCCGCCTCATGAGCTGCGGAAGCTGAAAGACCCATGGCCGGTTCCGTTCGAGGAGTTCTCGCGGCGGCGTGAGCTGGTCCGCCCATTGGCTCCGTCCTGGGCGCTGCTGGAGCCCGGCACTCAGTTTGGGCCCTGCACAGGGAAAGGCTTTGGGAGCTTTGGTGCGCTTTTCATGCAGGACTCTGCCGCGCTCTTTCTCCGTCGAGAGGTGTTGGAAGCCCTTCGGGCTGAAGGATTGAGGGGGCTCCAGGCATGCCCCGTCGATGTTCGGTTCCGAGGTGCCAATCCGCCCGAGTTGCTTGAGCTTCAACTGGAGCTTCATGGGCGGCTTCATCCGACAGGACTTGCGCCCGTGCGAAGCGGGCCCTGTTCCACGTGCGGCAGGCGCTCCGAGGATTGGCCCCAGCACATCATCCTGGATGCCGCATCGCTTCCCCAGGACGTGGATGTCTTTCGACATAGTGAAGGCTGGGCGACCCTCATCGTCACCGAGCGCTTCGTGGATACGGTGAAGCGACTGGGACTGGACGGTGTGATGTTCGGCGAGCTTGAGGTCCGCTGAAAGCGGATGCCGTGCTTCTCCGACACCACGCTGCTTCCGTGTGGGTGAGGTACGGTTCGCCCACTCACGCGGGAGGCATTCATGGACACCACCTACAAGTCGCTGCGCATCGAGAAGGCGGATGGAGTCGCCGAAGTGATTCTCCAGGGCCCCGGTCGCGGCAACGCCATGGGCCCGGACTTCTGGCGAGAGATGCCGGAGGCCATCCGCTCGCTCGACGAGGATGAGTCCGTTCGCGTGGTGCTGGTCCGTGGCAATGGGGACAACTTCACCTACGGCCTGGACCTGATGGGGATGATGGAGTCCCTGGGGCCGCTGCTCACCGGTGACAACAACCTCGCTCTGGAGCGCACGAAGCTCTTGAAGCTGATTGGTGACATGCAGCAGGCCACCGAGGGTGTCGCCCGCTGTCGCAAGCCGTTCATCGCCGCCGTGCATGGCTGGTGCATCGGTGCAGGCATGGACCTCATCGCCGCGTGTGACTTCCGCTACTGCTCCCGCGACGCGAAGTTCTCCCTGCGCGAAGTGAAGGTCGGCATCGTCGCGGACATGGGCGCGCTCCAGCGCCTTCCCCGCATCATCGGCGAGGGCCACACTCGCGAGCTGGCCTATACCGGTGGCGACGTGGATGCCGAGCGTGCCCTCCGCATGGGACTCGTCAACGACGTCTTCTCGTCGGCGGAGGAGCTGCTCACTCATGCCCGCGCCACCGCGCGACGCATCGCCGAGAACCCGCCTCTCGTCGTCCAGGGCGCCAAGCAGGTGATGGAATACTGCGCGGACAAGTCCACGTCGGACGGACTGCGCTACGTCGCCGTGTGGAACTCCGCGTTCCTCCAATCACACGACCTCGCCGAAGCCTTCTCCGCCTTCGCCGAGCGTCGCCCCGCGAAATTCGTGGGCCGGTGAGCCCGCCCCTCTCACGAGGGGCTTTCACCCGCTGCGCTCACAGTGCGAGGATTCCAGTGAGGTCGAGGATCGGGAGTCCCACGGCATGACGGAGACGGTTGGGTTGCTGGGTTATGGGCGCTTCGGTCGCGCCCTCTCGGGGCTGCTGTCCGACGCGGGCGTGCCGCACAGCGTGTTCGACCCGAGGCAGGACGAGGTTCCTCCGAAGTTGCAGGCCACCTCGCTCGCGGAGCTGGCCTCGCGCTCCACGGTCCTCGTCCTGGCGATGCCTGTCACCGCCATGCACGACGCGCTGACCGCGCTGCGCCCCATGTTGTCGCCCACCCAGCTCGTCATCGACGTGGGCAGCGTGAAGGTGCGGCCGGTGCAGGTGCTCGCCTCCGTGCTGGGGCGTGAGATTCCCTGGGTGGGCACACATCCGCTCTTCGGTCCCGCGAGCCTGGCGCGAGGAGATGCCCGGCGCACCGTGGTGTGTCCCAACTCGCTTCACCCCGAAGCCACGCATCGGGCTCGCGCGCTGTTCGAGCGGCTCGGCTGCGCGGTGACGGAGATGTCACCGGAAGCGCATGACGAGCTGATGGCTCGCACCCACGTGCTCACGTTCTTCCTGGCCCATGGGCTCGTGAAGGCGGGAGTGGGGAAGGACCTGCCCTTCGCTCCGCCCAGCTTCCAGCCCGTGGCCCGGCTGGAGGAATACGCACGCACGGAGGTCCCCCACCTCTTCAACGTCGTGCAGTCGGAGAACCCCTACGCGCGCGAGGCCCGCATGGGGCTGCTCGACGCGCTCACGGAGTTGCACCAGGGATTGGAGGCCTCCGCGAAGGCCATTCGCACCCCAGCCGCGCCCCCCGCGCTGCTGGACGTGCGTCAGCGCATCGACCAGGTCGATCGCGAGCTGGTGGCCTTGTTGGCGCGTCGGGCTCGGCTCGTCCAGGAGGCGGCCCGTGTGAAGTCGGAGCACGGACTTCCGTTCCCCGACACGGAGCGGGAGTCGTCCATGCTCGACATCCGACACGCGTGGGCGGAACACGATGGGCTCCACACAGGCGCGCTGGATGACGTCTTCCACGCGGTGTTGCGGCTGTGCCGCGACACCGCGAGCGCGAGCACTGATTCGGTGGCGTGAGGCCTCCCGTGGGCTGATGAGAGGTGCCCTCACGCCTTGCGGTACTGCTCGCGGCATCACATCGCGAAAGACAGTCTCAGCGCTGCACGGTGAACGTGGGGTTGAGGACCTTCATCGTCCCCTTCGTCACACCGAACTGCTCATGAACCGCCGCGCGGCGCACTGTCTCCGCCGGAGAGATGCGGCCCGCGAGCAGCTCCTGATACGCGCCCAGGACACGCGTGGCCTCCTCGCGTGACTCACGGACGAACTCCACCCGGAATCGCTTCACTCCGCGCGCCAGTAGCGACGGCACCAGTGACGCCGCGCTCTGCGCCTGCGCGTTGAACACCGTGTTGCGGCAGCCCACGTCCACCACCACCGGATGCTCCAGGCCCTTGTGGTCCCTCAGCGACAACCGGTGCTTCTCACAGGGGCGTCCACAGCTCTTGAAGTCGCGCCCGTGCGACAGCGTGTGCGAATACACGCAGTGCTCCGTGTGGAACGTCGAGATGTGGTGGTGCACCGTCACCGCGAAACGCTCGGCGGGCAGGTGCTCCAACATGGCCCCCAACTGCACCGCGTCCAAATCATGCGCGAACGTGAGCGTGTCCAGCCCCAGCCCCAACAGATGCAGCGCCGTCACGGAGTTGGTCACGTTGAGCGAGAAATCCCCATGCAGCGCCGGCCGTGACTCCCCCGGCGCAAAGGGCCGCTCCAGGAAGTGCATCATCGCGCCCCAGTGCCGCGCCAGCACCGCGTCCGGCTTCAGCTTCGCGATGCGCGCGTCGTAGCCCTCCTCGCCGGGCTTCTGCACCCGCACCGTCGCAATCGTCACGCGCAGCCCCGCCGCCCGCGCCCGCTCCACTGCCCGCTGGAGCCCCACCAGCTCCATCCAGTCCAGCTCCACCTCCGGCAACCCCGCCGCAATCACCGCCTCGAGCTGCTCGTCCGTCCGACACAGCGGCAACAGCCGCGCGCCCTCGGTCGCCGGTGACGCGACCACGCGCTCGCGCTGCGAGGCCCGTACTTCCTCCAGCACCGCCGTCTCCCGCACCGTGCGCGCCGGTCCCCGAGACACCGCCTCCGTCAGCTCCGCCACCAGCGAGCGACGCAGCGCCTTCAGCTCCGACACCGGCAGATGCAGCCCCGACCCCAGCGCCGTCGTGTCCAGCTCCGTCAGGTGGAACGAAGTGCCACCCAGCGCCGCCAGCTTGTCCTTGAGCAGCGCCGCGTCCATCCCACCCCCGCGAGACTGCGCGAGCGGCACCGTGCTCGACGCCGTGGCCACGTGGCCTCCCCGCGCCGTGCCCGTCACCACCAGCGGTCCTCCCGCCGTCCCCGACACCGTCAGCGCCAGCGGGACACGGCCCTCGGGCTCACCCTGCGCCAGCAGCTCCTCCGTGTGCTTCGCCAGGGAAGGATCACTCGTCACCCAGACACGCTGCCCGCGCGCCACCCGCCCCATGTCCGGTCCGGGATTGCCGAAGCCCAGCACCCAGCCGTGACTCGTGCGCTCGACTCGGAACAGCGGCCCGCCCGCCTCGTGCTTGTCCTCCGGGTGCCCATCGTCGAACACCACGCCCATGCCCGGACGAGGGGACAGCTCCGCGGCCACAGGTGCATCGCCCTCCAGCGGCGAAGACACCTTGCCCTGCGGCGCCTCCGACTTCGTCCGCGCGTCGTCCTGCCCCAGCCCGCCCGTCCACGGACGTCCCTCCGGGTCCTCCGCCACGAGCACGTCGCGACCCTGCACCGCCTCCACCACGCCCAGGTACGCGCCTCGGTGTTTGGGGAAGCGCCCCTCCACCAGCGTCTGGTGGTCCGAGCCCGCGAAGAAGCCGTGCGAGAAGCCCCGGCTGTACGACAGCGTCATGTCGGCCAGGTCCTTGCGCAGCGCACCCGTGTCCGCCTTGCCCGCCGACACACCGTCCACCCAGCGTCGATAACCCTGCACCGCCGTGGCCACGTACTGAGGCCCCTTCTGCCGGCCTTCAATCTTCAGCGAGTGCACGCCAATCTCAATCAGCTTCGGCACCGCCATGACACCGGCCAGGTCCTTGGGGCTGAGCAGGTAGCGCACGTCGCCCAGGTCCTTTGTCTGTCCATCCACCACCAGGTCATACGGCAGCCGACAGGACTGCGCGCACTGTCCCCGGTTCGCCGAGCGTCCACCCCACGCCTCACTCGTAAGGCACTGGCCGCTCCAGGACATGCAGAGCGCGCCGTGGATGAACACCTCCAGCTCGATGTCTGTCTCCGCCGCCAGCCGTCCAATCTCCGCCACCGACAGCTCACGCGGCACGACGATGCGCGTGGCACCCAATCCGCGAGCGAAACGCGCACCCTCCGCGCTCGAAATCGTCATCTGCGTGGAGGCATGAACCTCCATCTGGGGACACACCGCGCGAGCCACCAGCGCGATGGCGGGGTCCTGGACGATGAGCGCGTCCACCCCCGCGGCGGCCACTCGCCGCAGGATGTCCTCCACCACCGGCAGCTCCGGCTCGAACACCAGCGTGTTCATCGTCAGGAACGCGCGCGCGCCCGCGCGGTGCACCAGCGCCAGCGTCTCCGACAGGGTGGCGAGCGAGAAGTTCTCCGCCCGGGCCCTCGCGTTGAAGCCCTCGTCCAGCCCGAAATAGATGGCGTCCGCGCCACTGGCCAGCGCGGCCTTCATCGAGTCGAGGTCTCCAGCGGGGGCGAGGATTTCAGGACGACGGCGCATGTCCGCCCTCTACCACAGCGAGGCTGCCATCGCGCCCGTCCTCACGCGCCCGTGGACGCAGTGCGGCAGGTTCTGGTCAAGTCGCCGCCCGGTTGCTTCCACAGGAGACGAGTCATGGCTGAAGGCGTGTTCAAGGACGGGCTGCTGGCGGGCAAGGTGGCGTTCATCTCGGGCGGCAGCAGCGGCATCAACCTCGGCATCGCCGAGGCGTTCGTGAAGGCGGGGGCCAAGGTGGCCATCAACGGTCGCAATGTGGAGAAATTGGAGGGCGCGGTGAAGGGCCTCCAGGCCCACGGCACCGCCATGGGGGTGGCCGCGGACGTGCGCGACTACGCCTCCGTGGAGAAGGCGCTCCAGACGGTGCGCGACGCGTACGGTGAGATGGACATCCTCATCTGTGGCGCCGCCGGCAACTTCCCCGCACCGGCCCTGGGCATGTCCTCCAACGGCTTCAAGGCCGTCATGGACATCGACGTGCTGGGCACCTTCAACCTCTGTCGCGCCGGCTTCGAACACCTGCGCAAGCCCGGCGCCAGCATCATCAACATCTCCGCGCCCCAGGCCTACCTGCCCATGGCCATGCAGGCCCACGTGTGCGCCGCAAAGGCCGGCGTGGACATGCTCACCCGCGTGCTGGCGCTCGAGTGGGGCGGCGCCGGCGTGCGCGTCAACGCGATTACCCCCGGCCCCATCGAGGACACCGAGGGCATGCGCCGCCTGGCCCCCAGCGAGGAGGGCCACCAGAAGCTCGCCCAGGCCCTGCCGCTCCAGCGCTTCGGCACCAAGGCGGACATCTCGCGGCTGGCCCTCTTCCTGTCCTCGGAGGCCGCGTCCTACATCACCGGCTCCATCATGGTCTGCGATGGCGGCCAGTCCCTGCTGGGCGGCGCCGCGCTCATGGCGGCCATCGGGATGTAGCCCGATACAGAGGGGGATGGGGTGCTCACGACCTCCTCTGTGAAATTTGTTGTAATTGCAAACTTGTGACCTGGGTCTACGTGGCGGGTGGCAATGTCTGGTACAAGGCATTGCAACCCGCGAGTGGAGTCTTCCCTGGGGGGGGACAGCTCGCATCCCGGAGATCCGCATGTCCGTACGCCTTGCCCCGTCAGCCCGACTCCTCGGGCTGGCCGCGCTGTGTCTTGGCCTGTTCGTTGGCTGTGGTGATGACCCGGATCCGCAGCCCCTGCCCACGCCCTCGACGTTGCCGGACGCCACCGCATCCACGGTGGTCCTGACGCCGGCGAGGGACGTGCTGGCGGACGGCGCGGACCAGGGCACGGTCACTGTCACAGTGAAGAGCAAGAACGGCACCGCGCTCGCGGGGCGCACGGTGACGGTGGCGGTGGAGGGCGACGGCAACCTGGTGTTGCAGCCGGGACAGACGAACAGCCAGGGCGTCGCCGTGGCGACCGTGGTGACGGCCCACGCGGGGACCAAGCGGGTGACGGTCTCCGTCGCGGCCGAAGGGGGCGCGGTGGTGTTGGCCTCCCGGCCCTCGTTCAACTTCGTCGCGCTGGTGGCCACTCGGCTGGAGTTCATCCCCGCGCCGGTGGAGTCCACGGCGGGCGCGCCCATCACCGGCCTGAACGTGCGCTTCCGCGACGCTCAAGGTCGCCCCGTCCTGGGCGCGACGGCGGCGGTGACGTTGTCCCTGGCGGCGAACCCAGGGGATGTCGCGCTGGAGGGCACGCTCACGGTGACGCCGGTGGGTGGCACGGCGAGCTTCACGGACGTGGTGCTGAAGAAGGCCGGCGCGAACTTCCAGCTCAAGGCATCGGCGGCGGGGATGGAAGATGCGACGAGCGCCGAGTTCTCCGTGGCTCCGGCCGCGGCGGCTTCGCTGGACATCGACGGGTTGGAGTCCACCGCCGTCGCGGGCGCGGCGCGCTCGGCGCAGGTGACGGTGCGTGACGCCTTCGACAACGTGGCCACGAACTACACCGGCACGCTGTCCGTGAGCTCCACGGATGCCACGGCCTCGCTGCCCGGGCCCCATGCCTTCACCCAGACGGATGCGGGGCGCTTCACCTTCACGGGGGTTGTCCTCAAGCGCGCGGGCAGCCATCAGGTCACTCTTCAGGACGCGAGTGTCGCCGCGCTGCGCGCCCAGCAGGACGTGGGCGTGGTGGCGGGGGAGGCGTCGGCGCTGGTGTTCACCCAGGTGCCCGCGTCGGCCTCGACGAGCGCCGTGTTGTCTCCGGTGGAGGTGTCCCTGCGGGATGCCTTTGGAAACCTCTCGGCGGTGGGGGCTCCTCCCGTGGCGGTGTCGCTGGTGGAAACAGGCGACCTCTCCGGGGTTCAGGAGGTCGCGCCAGTGGAGGGCGTGGCTCGCTTCACCGGGCTGCGGGTGAGCACGGAGGGCAGCTATCACCTCCGGGCGAGCGCGACGGGACTGACGGAGGCGAGCAGCACCGCCATCTTGGTCGTCGATGACGTGCCGCCCGCTCGGCCCGTGCTCTCGCTGGGGACGCTCGGCACGGAGTCGGCGACGGTGACGTGGGTGGCCGTGGGTGATGACGGCAGCGTGGGCCGGGCGACGTCGCAGACGTTGCGCTACTCGCTGTCCCCCATCCTCACCGCCGCGGAGTTCGACGCGGCGACGCCGGTGGGGGGCGTGAATGCTCCCGCCGAGCCAGGCACCGCCGAGTCCGCGCAGGTCACCGACCTGGTCGCGAACCAGACGTACCATGTCGCGCTGCGGGTGACGGACAACCGCGGCAACTCCGCGCTCTCCAACAGCCTGTCCTTCCAGACGCTGAACGCCGAGGTGACGCAGCTGGCCTTCACCACGCAGCCGGTGAATGGGACCGCGGGCGTGTCGCTTGCGGGCGTGCGAGTCTCCCTCCAGAACGCGCAGGGCGAGGTCGTCACCACGGCCAGCCTGCCGGTGACGCTGTCGTTGGTGGGGGGCTCGGGCTTCGAGCCGAAGCAGGTCTCCGCCGCCTCTGGCGTGGCCCTCTTCTCCGACCTGCGCATCGACCGCGCGGGCACCTATCGCTTCTCCGCCAGCGCCAACGGGCTGACGGTGCAGAGCGATGAGTTCGTCATCCAGGCGGGAGCGGCGTCCCGACTGGCGCTCACGGGGCTCGTGGCGCCCGTCATCGCGGGTCAGTCACAGAGCGTGGAGGTGACGGCGTTCGACGGCTTCGACAACGTGGCCAAGGGCTACTCGGGCACCGTGCGCTTCACGTCCACGGACCCGGAGGCGGAGCTGCCCGCCGACTACACCTTCACCGCGCAGGACCAGGGACGCCACGTCTTCTCCGACGTCGTGCTGGCCAACATGGGCCTCCGCCGGGTGACGGCGACCGACTCCGCCAACGCGCAACTCACGGCCTTCATGGAGGTGGAGGTGACGAACGACGCCGCCCACCACCTGGACCTGGAGGGGCTGCCGACGCAGGCGGCGGCGGGTGGCAGTCACACGCTGACCCTCAGCGTGAGGGACCGCTTTGGCAACCTCGTCACGGGCTACACCGGCGAGGTGGACTTCGCCTCGGACGACCCTCGCGCCACGCTGCCTCCCGAGCACGTGTTCACCGCCGGGGATGCGGGTCGCTTCACGTTCAGCGTGACGCTGGAGAGCGCCGGCGAGCGCTCCATCACCGTGGCGGAAGTGGGCGGGGCGCTGTCCATCACCCGGAGCACGCAGGTGTCCCCGGGGAACGCGGAGTCGCTGTCGCTTGTGCTGTCGACGGCGTCTCCGGCCGCCGGTCAGTCGGTGAGCGCGACGGTGACGCTGGTGGATGCGTATGGCAATCAGGCCGCCGGCTATCGAGGCACGGTGGCGCTGAGCGTGGCGCAGGACCCCGGGGCCACGGTTCCGGGGCCGTACACCTTCACCGAGACGGATGCGGGCCGGCACGTCTTCAGCGTGACGTTCGCCCAGGCGCAGGCGACCACGCTGTCCGCCGTGGACACCCAGCAGGCGACGTTGTCCGCCTCCGAGGCCGTGACGGTGAGCGCCGGCGTGGCCACCGCGCTGCGCGTGTCGGCGGTGACAGAGTCCCTGACGGCCGGTGTCGCCCATGTGTTCTCCGTCAGCGCGAGGGACCGCTTCGACAACCTGTCCCGCGACTACGTGGGCACGGTGCAGCCGTCGGCGACGGATGCCAACGCGGGGCCGCTCACCGCCCACACGTTCACCGCGGCGGACCAGGGGGAGCACGGCTTCACCCTTGCCCTGCGCACCGCGGGCACGCAGACCGTCACCTTCACGGACGCCGCGCTCGCGGTGTCGGCGGCGCGCGAGGTGACGGTGGACGCCGCTGCCCCGGCGCGGCTGGGCTTCGTGTCCGCACCGGGCTCGGCTTCGGTGCGCCAGGTGCTCGCCGCGGTGAGCGTGGCCGTACAGGACGAGTTCGGCAACACCTCGTCCAGTGGTGCCCCGGTGGTGACGCTCTCGCTCTCGGGCGGCGGTGTGCTCGACGGTGACGTCACCGCCACGGCCGTCGCGGGCGTGGCGCGCTTCACCACGCTCTCGGTGGCCCAGGAGGGGGACTACACGCTGACCGCCTCCGTGTCCGACGCGAGCCTGCCGGCCGCCTCCAGGGCGCTGTCCATCATCGACGACCAGGTGCCCTCGCCGGTGGCCACGCTCGAGGCGAGCGTGGTGGGCGCTGACTCCGTGAGGCTGCGTTGGGTCGCCACGGGCGACGACGGCCAGCTGGGCCAGGCCTCGTCCTACCAGCTGCGCTACGGCCTGGCGCCGCTGAACGAGACGAACTTCGAGGTGGCCGTGGTGGTGCCCACGGGCACGCCGGGCCTGCCTGGAGCGCAGGAGGAGGCGACCGTCGCGGGCCTCGCGGTGGGCCGCACGTACTACTTCGCGGTGCGCGTGGTGGACGGCGCGGGGAACTCCAGCCCGCTGACGACCACCTCCCTGGACCTGCCCAGCGCGTGTGGCAGCCAGGTGTGCGCGCCCCGTGCGCCCGAGTGCTCCGAGTCGGGCGTGGAGGTGGTGACGTATGAGGCCACCTGCGAGATTCTGGCCGGTGAGCCGACGTGCGTTTACGTGCCCACCGCGTCAGCGTGCACCGGTGTGGATGCCGTCTGCTACCAGGCGGCGTGCACCACGGCGGCGGCGCCCGGAGAGCGCACGCTCATCATCACCGAGGTCATGGCCTCCCCGAGCACTGGCACGACGGAGTACATCGAAGTGACGAGCACGTCCGACGCGCTGCTCAACATCAACGGCCTCTCGCTCATCTCCTCGGCCACGACCACCGTCTCGGTGGACAAGGGCCCGGGCGCGGCCGTGGTGCTGCCGGCGCGCGGCATCCTGGTGCTGGCGAGCAACCCGGACCTCGCCACCAACGGTGGCGTGGACGCGGACCATGGCTATGGGAACGCCCTGGAGCTGGAGAGCACGGGCCAGCTGTCCCTGCGCGTCAATGGCGTGGTGATGGATGACCTCACCTACGACGAGGAGTTCCCGCTGGTGGCGGGCCGCTCCCTGAGCCTGTCCTCGGAGCTGGTGGGCAGCACCGCGAGCCGCTACTCCTGGTTCTGGTGCGCGTCCAACGACGAGCTGTCGGGCGGAGACCGGGGCACGCCGGGCCTGCCCAACGAGACGTGCGGCGTGGACATCCAGCCGCCCGTGGAGTTCTGCGCCATCGAGTCCCCCAAGTCGTTCCCGGCGGTCATCGCGCGCGGCTCCTCCCATGAGGTCACCAGCCGCGTCTACGAGCCGCAGGTGACGACGCGCAGCACGGCGGGCAATGACCACTTCCCGTACCTCGTCTCGGAGCTGGGCTACGGCACGGACGCCAACGCCCCGGAGTCCTGGACGTGGGTGCCCGCGACGCCGAACCCCAGCTACGGCGCGCTCGGCGGCAACGACGACGAGATGTTGGCCACCCTCCAGATTCCCACGAACGGGAGCTTCCTCTACGGCTTCCGCTACCGCTTCACGCGCGGCCCGGCGGGCGCTGACGCGTGGGTCTACTGCGACCAGAACGGCGTCGTCGCGCCTGGGGTGCCGGCGATCTACGGCACCGTAACGGTGGACGAGGTCATCCCGGTGGCGGACCACGTGGTCATCAGCGAGGTCAGCGGACGTGGCGCGACGTCCCAGACGGACGAGTTCGTCGAGCTGCACAACCCGACGAACCAGGACGTGGACCTGAGCGGCTGGATGCTGCAGTACAAGTCGGCGGCCGGCTCCACGTACACGGGCACCTTCGTGATTCCCGCGGGCAAGGTCATCCCGGCGCATGGCTACTTCCTGCTCGCGCACACGGGCTACACCGGAACCGGAGCGCTGGCCGCGGATGCGACGTGGTCCGGCTTCGACCTGTCGGCCTCCACGACGGCGGGCGGCCATGTCCGAATCGGCCGGAATTTGACGACGCCCTCGCCCATCGAGGTGGACAAGCTGGGGTGGGGGACGGCGAACTCGCCGGAGGGCTCCGCGGCCGGTCCGTTCCACCCGGCGGCGGGCGGCAGCATCGAGCGCAAGGCGCTGCCCACGTCGACGCAGGCCACCATGGCGGAGGGCGGCTCCGACGCGAGCCGGGGCAACGGTTCCGATTTGAACAACAACAGCGCGGACTTCGTGGTTCGCACCACCCGCCAGCCGCAGAACTCCCTGAGCGGGACCGAGCGGCCGTAGTCCGCGGGACATCCTGAGCGGTACGGGAGGCCGTCCTGGCTGTACGCCGGGGCGGCCTCCCTGTCTTCCGAGGCTCAGGCGCGGCGGGCCCACTGTCGGCCAGAGTGCCGTCCGGCCATCAAAGGCTGCTGCCCGGAGGCGGCGGGCGGATTACCTTTGCGGCGCACACTTCCCGTCAGCAGCACGCCCAGGAGAGCAGCCCGTGCCTGAAACGCCTGTCCCCGACGCCGTCCGCCTCATCACCTGTCCGCCCGCCGAGTTCCGACGCTCCGGTGAAGCCGCCATGGAGGCCACCCGCGCCGGAATCGCCCGCCTCAAGGCGCTTCGCGCCCCCTTCGACGTGGTCCAGGTGCTGGAGCTGTACGACGAGGCCATGGCCTCGCTGGATGATGCGGGGGCCCGCGCGAGCGTCGCGCGGCACTCCCACCCGGAGGCCGCCATGCGCGAGGCCGCCGAGGCCGCCGAGCAGGAACTGGAGACGCTCGCGACCGACATCCGCATGGACCGGGGCGTCTACGACGTGCTCGCCTCGTTGGACCTCTCCGGCCAGGACGCGCAGACGCGCAAATGGATGGAGAAGGTGCTGCGCGACTTCCGCCGCTCCGGCGTGGACCGCGATGACGCCACCCGCGCGCGGGTGAAGGCGCTCAACGATGAGCTGGTTCGCATTGGCCAGGAGTTCAGCCGCAACATGCTCCAGGACACTCGCGCGGTGTCCCTGCCACCCTCCGCGCTGGACGGGCTGCCTGACGACTACGTCCGGGCCCATCCCCCGGGCGCGGACGGTCAGGTGAGCATCACCACCGACTATCCGGACATCATCCCCTTCATGACGTACTCGCGCGACGCGAAGGCGCGCGAGCAGATGTGGCGGGCCTTCCGCATGCGGGGCCACCCCAGCAACACGGACGTGCTGGAGCGCATGGTGGCGCGCCGTCACGAGCTGGCCACGCTGCTGGGCTACCGCAACTGGGCGGCCTTCGCGACGGAGGACAAGATGATTCGCGACGAGCAGGCCGCCGCGGACTTCATCGCGAAGATTTCCGACGCGTCCGGCGCGCGCATGCAGCGCGACTACGCGCTGCTTCTGGAGCGCAAGCGCCGGGACGTGCCGGGTGCCGCGCGCGTGGACCCGTGGGACCAGGCATACCTGGAGGACCGCATCAAGGCGGAGCAGTACGCCTTCGACTCGCAGGCGGTGCGCCCGTACTTCGAATACACGCGCGTGAAGCAGGGCATGCTGGATTTGACGGCGCGGATGTTCGGCGTGACGTACCGGCGCATCCAGGACGCCACGGTGTGGCACCCGGACGTGGAGGCCTACGACGTGCTGGAGGGCGGCACGGTGAAGGGCCGCTTCTACCTGGACATGCACCCGCGCGCGGACAAGTACAAGCACGCGGCGCAGTTCACCCTCACCAGCGGCAAGTCCGACCGCCGGCTGCCCGAGGGCGTGCTGATGTGCAACTTCCCCAAGCCCGGCACGGAGCCCGCGCTGCTCCAGCATGACGACGTGGAGACGTTCCTCCACGAGTTCGGCCACCTGCTGCACCACATCTTCGGCGGCCACACGCGCTGGGCGGGCGTGTCCGGCGTGCGCACGGAGTGGGACTTCGTGGAGGCGCCGTCGCAGATGCTGGAGGAGTGGGCGCGCGACACGGCGAGCCTCCAGACGTTCGCGAAGCACTACCAGACGGGCGAGCCGCTGCCGGCGGAGATGGTGACGCGGATGCGCAGCGCGGAGGAGTTCGGCAAGGGCCTGTGGGTGCGTCAGCAGATGTTCTACGCGGCGCTCAGCCTGGAAATCTACCGGAGGGACCCGGCGGGCCTGGACGCCACCGCGCTGGTGCGGGAGCTCCAGGGCACGTACACGCCGTTCCCCTACGTGGAGGGCACGTACTTCCACCTGTCCTTCGGGCACCTGGAGGGGTACTCGTCCAACTACTACACGTATATGTGGTCGCTGGTCATCGCCAAGGACCTCTTCACCGTGTTCCAGAAGCAGGGGATGTTGTCCCCCGAGCCCGCGCAGGCGTACCGGCGCGCGGTGCTGGAGCCGGGCGGTTCGGACGACGCGGCCAGGCTGGTGCATGCCTTCCTGGGTCGCGACTACGACTTCCATGCGTACGAGGCCTGGCTGAACAAGGCGGCGTGAGCATCAAGGCGTGAAGGGGGGCGCCATTCCGGGCGCCCCTCTGGGCCTACACTTCGATATTGATTTGCAGAATCAAGTAGTGCGTGTCCGTGCACGGACTGGTATGTGAGGCGGCGTCGGCCCGCGACCTGGGTCTTTCCGTTCCGCGGGCACTGGCTGGATGAAACCGTGAGCACACCTGACAGGCGTCCCTTTCCCCTCTTCGCGATTCTCGGTGTCGTCGCCGTGGTGGCCGCCGTAGCGATCGCCGTGAAGCTCCAGAGCGGCTCCTCCTCGGAGTCCGCGCCCGCACCGGTGGCCCAGGCCCCCGCGGTGCTGGAAGCACAAGGCCGGACCTTCAAGCACGGCCAGGGGACCACCGTCGTCCCGCTGAATCCCCAGCGTGTCGTGGTCTTCGACCTGGTCGCCCTGGACATCCTGCAGGCGCTGGAAGTGGGCGTGCTCGGCGTCGCGGGTGACCAGTTCCCCCACCATCTGGCGCCGTTCGCCGACGCGAAGTACCTGCGCATGGGGACGCTGTTCGAGCCCGACTACGAGGCCATCCACGCCGCGAAGCCGGACCTCATCATCACCGGGGGACGCTCCAGCGCGAAGTACGCGAGCCTGTCGAAAATCGCCCCCACCGTCGACCTGCCGATGGGCGGTGTGAATTACATCGACACGGTGGTGGCCAACACGGAGCTGCTGGCGAGCATCTTCGGCAAGGAAGAGAAGGCCCGTGCGCTGGTGGCCCAGCTGCGGGAGTCCATCGCGAAGCTGAAGGAGACGACGGCGGGCCGAGGCAAGGGGCTGGTGGTGCTCGTCACCGGGGGCCGCATCAGCGCCTATGGTCCGGGTTCGCGCTTCGGCGTCATCCACGGTGACTTCGGCGTGCCGGTGGCCGCCGAGGGGCTCAGCGCGTCGCTGCACGGTGAGGTCATCGGCTCGGAGTTCATCCGGGAGAAGAACCCCGACTGGCTCTTCGTGATTGACCGTGACGCGGGCATGGGCCAGCAGGGTGGGGCCCAGAAGGTGCTCGACAACGAGCTGGTCCAGCAGACCACGGCCTGGAAGTCGGGGCAGGTCGTCTACCTGGACCCCCTGACGACCTATCTCATTGGCGGTGGCATCCAGGCGGTGAATGCCCTGCGGAGCCAGATTGCGGACGCCTACTCCGCGCGGGCCCAGTAGGCTGCCCGGGTCGTGAAACGCTTCATCGCCGCCGCCGCCGTCATTGCCCTGCTGGCCCTGGTCAGCCTGTTCATTGGCGTCAGCAACGTGTCGTGGGACTCGCTCTTCTCGCCGAGCTCCGACGAGCGCGCCCTCCAGGTGTTGGTCATCAGCCGCATCCCCCGGCTCCTGGCCGTCATGCTGGTGGGGACGTCGCTGGGGGTGGCGGGGCTGTTGATGCAGATGCTCGCGCGCAATCGCTTCGTGGAGCCCGCGACGGCGGGGTCGGCGGAGTCCGCGAGCCTGGGAGTGCTGGCCGCCACGGCCCTGGCCCCTCAGCTTCCCGTACTCGGGAAGATGCTCGTCGCGGCTTGCTTCGCCCTGGCGGGGACGGCGCTCTTCCTGCTCATCCTGCGCCGCATCCCCATGCGCTCGGTGCTCATCGTGCCGCTGGTGGGCCTGGTGCTGGGCAGCGTCTTCGATTCGGTGACGACCTTCTTCGCCTACCGGTTCGATCTGCTCCAGTCGGTCAACGCGTGGAAGACGGGCGACTTCTCCACCGTCTTGCGCGGTCGCTACGAGCTGCTCTGGGTGACGCTGGTCCTCACGCTGTGCGCCTATGTGGCGGCGGACCGCTTCACTGTCGTGGGCATGGGGGAGTCCTTCACCACCAACCTGGGACTGCGCTACTCGCGCATCGTCGCGCTGGGGCTCGTCATCGTCTCCCTGGTCACCGCGATGGTGGTGGTCACCGTGGGAATGATTCCCTTCCTGGGGCTGCTGGTGCCGAACGTCGTCAGCCTGTTCATGGGAGACAACGCTCGAAAGTCCATTCCCTGGGTGGCGGTGGGGGGCGCGGGCTTCGTCCTGCTCTGCGACATCATCGGCCGCGTGGTGCGCTTCCCGTACGAGATTCCGGGGGCGACCATCGCCGGAGTCATTGGCAGCGGGCTCTTCCTCTTCCTCCTGCTGAGGAGGGACGCCCGTGTCGGCTGACGGCCTCGTGGTGGTGAGGCGGCCCGAGCGCACCCTGTTCATCCTCGGGTGCGTGGCGATGGCCTGCGCGGCCCTGTTCATGCTCATCGACGTGGGCGGGCAGTGGGACTTCGTCCTGCCGTTCCGGGGGCGGAAGCTGGCGACGGCGCTCCTGGTGGGCTACGCCATCGCGGTCTCCACGGTGCTCTTCCAGACGGTGACGGGCAACCGCGTGCTCACGCCCGCGATTCTTGGGTTCGACAACCTCTACGTGCTCATCCAGACGTGCCTGCTCTTCTTCCTGGGCTCTGGCACGGTGGCGAGCCTGGACCCCCGGCTCCTGTTCGGCGTGGAGGTCCTCATCATGGTGGCCTTCTCGGGGCTGCTGTACTGGGGGATGTTCGGCGGGGCCCGGCGCAGCCTGCACCTGGTGCTCCTGACGGGCGTGGTGCTGGGGGTGTTGTTCCGGAGCCTGTCGTCCTTCCTCCAGCGCCTCATCGACCCCAACGAGTTCATCTTCCTCCAGGACCGCTTCTTCGCGAGCTTCAACAACCCGGACCAGGAGCTGCTCGTCGTCTCGTTCCTCCTGACGTTGGGCGTGTCCATCCTGGGCTTCCGGATGCTGCGCACCTTCGATGTCCTGGTGCTGGGGAAGGAGACGGCCATCAACCTGGGTGTGGACTACCAGCGGACGGTGGCGCTCACCCTGGTGCTGGTGGCCATCCTCGTCTCGGTGTCGAGCGCGCTGGTGGGGCCGGTGACGTTCTTCGGCCTGCTGGTCTCCAATCTGGCGCACGCGCTGGTGCGCACGTACAAGCACGCGCTCATCCTGCCCGCCGCCGCACTGGTCGCCGCGGTGGCGCTGGTCGCCGGACAGGTCGTCCTGGAGCAGGTCTTCGCCTTCGACACCAACCCGCGCGTCATCATCGAGTTCGTGGGCGGGCTGGTGTTCATCACGATGCTCATGAGGAAGTCCCCGAGATGATCGAGGCGAAGAACGTCACGAAGCGCTACGGCCCTACGCTCGTCGTGGACGACGTCTCCCTGCGTTTTCCCGTCGGCGGCATCACCTCCATCATCGGCCCCAATGGCGCGGGCAAGTCGACGCTGCTGTCGATGATTTCCCGCGTGTTGCCCATGTCCTCCGGCAACGTGCTGGTGGATGGGCTGGACGTCGTCACCACGCCGGGAGACGAACTCGCCCGGCGGCTGGCCATCTTGCGTCAGGACAACCACCTCACCTCACGGCTGACGGTGCGCGAGCTGGTGACGTTCGGCCGCTATCCCCACTCGAAGGGGCGGCCCACGGTGAAGGACCAGGAGCACGTCGAGCGGGCGATTCAGCACATGGGCCTGGAGGCGCTCTCGGCGCGGTTCCTGGACGAGCTGTCGGGAGGCCAGCGTCAGCGCGCCTTCGTGGCCATGGTGCTCTGCCAGGACACGGACTACGTCCTCCTGGACGAGCCGCTCAACGGCCTGGATTTGAAGCACGCGGTGTCGATGATGAAGCAACTGCGGACGGCCGCCAACACGCTGGGCAAGAGCTTCGTGCTGGTGCTGCACGACCTCAACTTCGCGTCCTGCTACTCCGACCACCTCATCGCGATGCGGGACGGCAAGGTCGCGTTCCAGGGGCGCTCGGAAGACATCATGCGGCCGGACGTGCTGCGGGCTGTCTATGATTTGGAGATCGCCATTCAGCAAATCAATGGCGACTGGATTGCCACGCATTACCGCTGACGTCGCGCGGCTTATTGCCTCGCGGGCTCATGATGAAAGGATGATGGAGGCATGCGGTCGGCATGACTCCGCGCGAGCGTGGATGGGAGAGCCTCCGGTGACTCGAGAGGAGAGCGACCCGTGCATGAGTCCGATTTCGAGAGGGGTTTCAGGAACGCCCCTCGGTTGATGGCGCTGGTGTTGGCGGCGCTGTTCATTCCGGGGCCTCGCGCCCAGGCCTACCCCATTCCCCCGGAGACGCTCTGGGCACTGACCCAGGAAGCAGAGTGGGTGGTGTGGGCGGACGTCGAGGAGGTGCTGGCGTTGCCGGAGGATGAGCGCGAGCGCGCTCAGAAGGTGGACTGGGAGTCGGGCGCAGTCGCGCGCTTGCGTGTCCGTGAGGCGTGGAAGGGGGATGCCCGTCAGGGCGATCAGGTCGAGGTGCACTGGATAGAGACGATTTGTCCGGCGCCCCCTCGATATGAGGAAGGGCTCGCGGTGGTGGCCTTCCTGGTTCGCAGGGCAGGGAAGTGGCGCACCGTGGCGATGTCGTATGGGACGCGCTACCCGGCGAGCAATGACGACGCGGAGGCCTATCGGGGCGCGGTGACGCTCGCGAGGGATGCTCAGGAGAAGTGGACGCAGGAGCGAATCGTGGGAAGGACCGGGAACCTGGATGCGGCGCGCCTTGATTGGCAGGTGCTCGTGTCCGCTCATCCCGCGACGCGCTGGGATGGATTGTACGGGCTGGTGCCTGACGGAGACTCGGCCCACGCGTTCTACGACGGGCGCGTCAGGACTCCCGTGGCGTTGACCGGCGCGCAGCGCGAGTTGCTGGCGCGCGGGTTCGTCGAGCGCCCTCCGCTGGACCGAGCGCTTCCCATGATGCTCATGGCCCTGCGAGGCCATGAGGACGCCAAGGTGGACTTGATGGCCGCACGCGCCATCGAGACGATGCTCTCACTGGACGGGCCACCGGACTGGGTGCCCCAAGCCTTCGAGCTGCTGCGTGAGCGCCGGGGTGAGAAGCTCTCGCGGCGAAGAGCGCTGACCCGGAAAGAACTCCTGGAGCGGACGTTTCGTGATGGGCGCTCGGGCTCCAGCTCCGGGGAGTGGGAGGGCTTCGACCGGGAGTGGACGCGCTTCAAGCAGCGCCATCAGTTGACCCCGGCACTGCTGCCTCTGCCGGTGGAGCCTCCCGTCCCTGGCACAGGGGGAGACTCACCGCTCTGAGGCGTCGTCAGTTGCGTCCCCACTGCCGGGGGCGGGTGAAGCGCAGGAAGCCACCGGCCTCTTCCTGTCCAATCGTCTCCGCCTCACCGCCGAAGTAGCGCGCGCGAAGCTCCACCAGCTTCGCCTCCAGCGCCTCTCCGGACAGCTCCTTCGCGAGCGCCTCCCGCTCCGCCATGTACTTCGCGCCCGCGTCCCAGCGGGCGTCCCGGCTCTGGTCCAGCGTGTCCCAGCGCTGGAGGGCCTCGTCGTCCAGGCCCATCTCCTTGCGGACCGAGCGCAGGCTCCTGGCGCGCTCGTCAGCAGGCATGGCGCCCAGGTCCGTCTGCACGGAGGGCAGGTCCAGGAAGCGGTTCATCAGCTCCTGCTGGTGGCGCTCCACGTAGGCCGCGGCCTGCTCACCGTGCACCTCCTGGAGGCGCTCCTTGTAGGTGGACAGCTTCTTCTCCAGGCTCACGCCTTCCTGCGCGCCGAGCGTCCGCAGCGTGTCCGCGATGGCCTGGTTCTTCCGCTCCGACGCCCAGATGCGCTCGGCGTTCTCCTTGCCGAAGAGGCGGTGGCGCGCGTCCCACGTCGCCGCGCGGCGCTCCGTGTCGCCCAGCCCTCTCAAGTACGACTCGCTGTCCCGGACCCACTTCTCGTAGTCCACGCGGTTGCGCAGCATCGCCGCCAGCGTGTCGTAGTGCTCCGGGAAGTTCGCCTTGAGGAAGGCCAAGAGCTTCTGCTCCCAGCGGTCCGGGAAGCGCTCCTGGAAGAAGCGCATCAGCTCCTCCACCATCCGTATCTGGAGATATGGCTCGTGGAGCTTCGCCCCGTACTTCTCTCGCAGCGACGTCGCGAGCGCCTCCAGCTCCGCGTCCACGGCACCGGGCACTGGGGCAGGGGAGGGCATCACGGGTGGCGCGGTGACGGCCGAGGGACGGGCCGTGACAGGGGCCTGCCGCGTGGCCGCGCCGGAAGTGGACGGCGAGGCGGGCGTCGTGGTGGGGACAACCGCCCCGGTGGGCCGGACCAGGCCCCAGCCCAGCACGCCACACGCCACGGCCACCGCGCTCACCATCAAGACCTTCGTGCGCTGTCGCATGAATCCACTCCCTGGGGCACGGTGAAGAACGCCGGGAAGCCAGGTGACGGGCCTCCCGGCGATGGACGACTCAGCGTGGGGTCAGTCGACCTTCGCGATGTAGTCGATGATGGCCGCGTAGAACTCCATCTCGCTGAACGTGTCGGGCCCCAGGCCGATGACGTCCAGGTGGTCCTGGTTGATGACGCTGGACATGGAGGTCGACTGCAGCGCGCTGGGCGCGTTGATGTTGGACACGTAGCCCAGCGCGGAGTCCTGGGCGATGAGGTCCGAGCCCAGGCGCTCCGTGTAGCGCAGCCGGTAGCCCATCTGCTGCGAGTTGACGCCCACCAGGCCGTCGTCATCCTGCTCGGACCGGTTGCCGTCGCCCTTGCCGCCGGCGCCGTCGTTGTCGCAGTCGTCGGCGCAAGCGCCGTCGCCGTCGATGTCGAACAGGAACTCACGCACCACGAATAGCGCGGGGTTCACGCTCAGCCCCTGCTGCGCGGTGATGAGCGACGCGTAGTGGGACGCGTAGGACGCGTTGATGGGGTTGGCGATGTTGAAGGCCTTCGCGCCCGTCGTCTTCCCGTCGTTCGCGTCCGCGTCGTTGTAGATGAGCGCCTTCACCGCCGCGTAGCCGTCATTGCCCGGGGCATAGACGACGTCGCCGTAGAAGCGGAACAGCGCGTCCAGCACGCTGGTGATGCCCGGCCCCAGGTCCAGGATGTACTTGGCGACCGGCGAGCCACGGTGCGGCGAGGACACGCTCACCAGCGCCTTCACCACCGTGTAGCCCTTGCGCTCGCGCAGCACGCGCGCGGCCTTGCGCACGTCAATGCCACCCTGCGAGTGGCCCACCAGATTCACGTAGGACGAGCCCGCGGTGGCCATGAAGCCCTCCACGTCATTGGCCAGGTCCAGGCCGCGCACGTCGGAGCTCTGCACCGGCTGCACCGCCGCCGCGAAGGCGCGCTGCCCGCTGTTCAGGCCGCTGTTGCACGACACCTCGAACAGCTCGTTGCACGGGTCACCCACGAAGGTGCCGTAGTCGTCACCCCAGTAGTCGTACCCGAGGATGTCGTCGAAGCCTCCCAAGCCATGCGCGAACACGACGGGGTAGGTGGTCTTCTCCGCGGCGGTGGCCGGACTGACGACGCCCAGGACACCGAGCGTCAGGACTGCAAGGAACAGCGGCTGTTGTTTCATGGGGGACTCCTGGCTTTGGGAGGAACGCCTGCTGCAACCGATGCACGTCGGAACAGAACCCCGGGAGCCGGCCTCACTCAGAGGCACCCTGCGACTCAGCCCAACCCCACGACCGAGCGAATCCCGAAGAACCGGGAGATCAGTGCCTCAGGATTGATTCCAGAGTCAACACGTCGCGCTGCGTTGGCTTCACGCGGCGAGCCGTCTGTTTGCTGGCGCACTGCGTTGTCTGTGATTGCGCGGTGCGCTGTCTTAATGCGTCAATTGTTGCGCGTCGCGTCGCGACTCACTTCACACGGGCGGGTCGCCCCCCGTCGCCGGAGCGGTCAACGGGGGGCGCGGCGCGGCCTTACGGCTCCACGGGCGTCTGCTGGATGCGCCAGATTTCTTCCGCGTACTGCTTGATGGTGCGGTCCGAGGAGAAGATGCCGGCGCGCGCCACGTTGATGATGCACTTGCGCGTCCAGCCCTCGGCGTCCTGGTAGGCGCGGACGACTTCATCCTGCTTCGCCGCGTAGGCCGCGAAGTCCGCCAGCACCAGGTAGCGGTCCTCTTCCAGCAGGCTGTCCACCAGCGGCTTGTAGAGGGCGCGGTCCTCCGGGGAGAAGAAGCCGGTGGAGATGAGGTCCAGCGCCTCGCGCAGCTCCAGGTTCTTCTCGTACTCGTCGCGCGGCCGGTAGCCGGCGCGCTTGCGGGCAATCACTTCATCGGCGGTGAGGCCGAAGAGGAAGAAGTTCTCGTCGCCCACCGCCTCGCGAATCTCCACGTTGGCGCCGTCCAGCGTGCCCAGCGTCAATGCGCCGTTGAGCATCAGCTTCATGTTGCCCGTGCCGGAGGCCTCCATGCCCGCCGTCGAAATCTGCTCGGACACGTCCGCCGCGGGGATGATGCGCTCGGCCAGGCTCACCCGGTAGTTGGGGGCGAAGACCACTTGCAGCCCCGTCGTGCCCGCGTCGCTGTTGACCACCTCGGCGATGCCGTTGATGAGCCGGATGGTCAGCTTCGCCAGGTGGTAGCCCGGCGCCGCCTTGGCGCCGAAGAGGAACGCGCGCGGGTGGATGATGGTGCTCGGGTCTCTGCGCGCCCGCATCCACAGCGCGACGATGTGCACCGCGTCCAGGAGCTGCCGCTTGTACTCGTGCAGTCGCTTTATCTGCACGTCGAAGATGGCGTCGGGGTTGAGCCGCACCGAGCGGAGGTCCCGGATGTGCTGGGACAGGTCTTCCTTGTTGGCGCGCTTCACCTCGCGGAACGCCTTGCGGAAGGCCGGGTCCTCCGCGTGCGGCTCCAATTCGCGCAGCTTGTCCAGGTTCGTCGCCCAGCCCTCGCCGATGCGGGAGGTAATCAGCTTGGACAGGCGCGGGTTGCACCACGCCAGCCACCGGCGCGGCGTCACGCCGTTCGTCTTGTTGTTGAAGCGCTCCGGGTACATGGCCGCGAAGTCCGGCAGCACGTCCCGGCGCAGCAGGTCCGTGTGCAGCGCGGCCACGCCGTTGATGCTGTGGCTGCCCACCACCGCCAGGTGGGCCATGCGAATCTTCTTCTCCGGGCCCTCCTCCACCAGGCTCATCCGCCGCTGCTTCTCCTGGTCATAGGGGTAGCGAATCTGCACCTGGCGCAGGAAGCGCTGGTTGATTTCGTAGATGAGCTCCAGGTGACGGGGCAAGAGCCGCTCGAACAGCGTCGCCGGCCACTTCTCCATCGCCTCCGCCAGGAGCGTGTGGTTCGTGTAGCCGAACACCGCCTGCGTAATCGACCAGGCCTCGTCCCAGGGCAGCCGCTTCTCGTCCACCAGCACGCGCATCAGCTCCGCCACGCCGATGGCCGGGTGCGTGTCGTTGAGCTGGATGGCCGCCTTCTTGGGGAAGTCCCTGAAGTCCGTGTGGTTCTTCAGGAAGCGCCGGACGATGTCGGCGATGGAGCACGCGACGAAGAAGTACTGCTGCTTGAGGCGCAGCTCCTTGCCCGCCTGGAACGCGTCGTTCGGATAGAGGACCTTGGAGATGACCTCCGAGTCGTTCTTCTCGACGACGGAGCGCTCGTAGTCGCCCGCGTTGAAGAGCAGCAGGTCGAACTCCTCGGACGCGCGCGCCTGCCACAGCCGCAGGGTGTTGACGGTGTCGTTGTGGTAGCCGGCGATGGGTGTGTCGTAGGGGACGCCCACCACCGTCTTGCCACCCACCCAGCGCGCCACGGGCTTGCCGTCCGGACCCTGGTGGTGCTCCACCCGCCCGAAGAAGCGCACCGGCACCGCCTTCTCCGGCCGGACGATTTCCCACGGGTTGCCGAACTTGAGCCACTCGTCGGCGCGCTCCACCTGGTAGCCGTTGACGATGTCCTGCGTGAAGATGCCGAACTCGTAGCGGATGCCGTACCCCATGCCGGGGTAGCCGAGCGTCGCCAGCGAGTCCAGGAAGCACGCCGCCAGGCGCCCCAGGCCGCCGTTGCCCAGGCCCGCGTCCGGCTCCATCTCCAGGAGGTTGGTGAGGTCCACCCCCACCTCGCGCATGGCCTCGGACGCGGCGTCGTGCATGCCCAGGCTCAACAGGTTGTTTCCCAGCGCCCGACCCAGCAGGTACTCCGCGGACAGGTAGTAGGCGCGTTTGACGTCCTTCTCGTAGTAGGTGCGCGCGGTGCGGACCCAGCGGTCCGCCAGCCTGTCTCGCACCGCGAGGGACAGCGCCATGAAGCGGTCGTGCGCGGTGGACGTCTCGTAGTTCTTCCCACGCGAGTAGCGCACGTGGTCCAGGAACGAGCGGCGCATGGACGTCGCGTCGCTCCCGGTGCGGCCGCTGTCGTCATTCGAGTTCGACGCCGCGGGACGGGACTGCGGGGAAGCGGAGGCGGGAGAGGCCATGTCGCGAGAGGTCTCCATCCGGGTGTGACTTCGGGTGGGAAGGCTGATGCGGGGTGTCAGGGTAGCGCAGCCCTGGCGGACGTCGCATGGGAAAGCGCGGAGCCAGGAAGGGGAGGGATGCTCCCTGGGAAGGACCTGGGACGTCCAGGAGCGAAGCGCGATGCGCGCCCATCCGCCTGCTTTCCCACAGCGCTCGCGTGGAACGGGCGCCCCTGGCAGGCCGGTTTGATGTAGAAATCAACGGTCATGGCCTTCCCGAAGAATGACTTGGACCAGCGGCTCGCGCTGGTGCGGCCCGAAGACACGGTCCGCGGCCTCATCTTCAACGCGGTGCTGACGCTCGCGGAGAAGCAGCTGGGGCCGGACACGGCCGCCCGGCTGCGCGAGCCGCTCTTCAAGCGCTCACCGGTGGACTTCTTCTCCTACTCCGCGGTGGACGCCATCCGGTTGCTGTACGCCACGTCGGACGCGCTCGCGAAGGCGGGGCGCTTCACCTCCCAGGAGGACGCGGTGCGCGCGTGTGGCGCGGCCGCCGTGACGGGCTTCTTCTCCTCCACCGTGGGCCAGACGCTGACGCGGCTGATTGGCAAGGGCGACCCCAAGCGCCTCCTGTCCAACGCGCCCACCGCCTACTCCACGCTGGTGAGCTACGGGCGCCGGGAGTACTCCGTGCTGAGCGAGCGCCACGTGCGCCTGTCCTTCCACGGCGACATGCAGCCGGTGCAGTTCCACGAAGGGGTGCTCCAGGAGGCCCTGAAGGCCATCCAGTGCAAGGGCACCGTCGTGGGCACGCCGCACGGCTACTTCGCGGCGGACTACGACATCGTCTGGGAGTAGTCCGCTGTCGGCCCCGGTGCCGCCTCAGGGCGCCGCGGGGGCCTGTCCGGCGACGGCGGCCACGGAGACGGCCTCCATCTGTCCCGCGAGTTCCTGCGCCTTGGCGAGGAAGTCCGGCAGGAGCGTCTTGGGCAGCGGGTCCGCGCGGGGGAACTGCTGGTTGAGCGGGTTGGTGTAGCCGCCGCCGCGCTTCATGCCGAAGTGCAGGTGCGGTCCGGTGGAGCGGCCGGTGTTGCCCGAATAGGCGATGACCTGCTTCTGGCTGACGCGCGCGCCCACGCGCACGCCCTCACCCACCTTCGACAGGTGCATGTACTGCGTCTCGAAGCCGTTGGCGTGGCGCAGGACGACCATGTTGCCGGCCGCGCCGGCCCAGCCCGCCTGAGTCACCGTGCCGTCCGCCACGGCCCACACGGGCGTGCCGATGGGCGTGCCGTAGTCCACGCCGTTGTGGTTCTTCAGGTACTGGAGCACCGGGTGGAAGCGCGAGCCGAACTTGCTGGTGACGTGCGCGTACTTCAGCGGGCTCTTGAGGAAGGTCTTCTTCGCGCTGGCGCCGTCCTCCTGGAAGTAGTTGGGCTGCCCGTCCGGCAGGACGTAGCGGTAGACCTTCTTGGGGCCGACGAGGCCGCCGACGTACTGGGCGGCGAGCACCTCGCCGTAGCGCAGCACGCGGCCCTTGGAGACGAACTTCTCCACCAGCGCCCGCGCGGTGTCGCCCTTGCGCACGTCCCGGTAGAAGTCGATGTCCCAGGCGAACACGTCCGCCAGCACCATGCCGATGGCCGGGTCCTCGCCCGCGTCCACCGCCGCCTCGTAGAGCGACGTCTGGATTTCGAGCGAGACGACGGACACCTGCTTCTCGACTTCGATGGAGCGCTTGCTGCCCACGTACTTCTCGCCGTCGCGGCGCACCTGCCACTCGTCGACGAGGCTCTGGCGGTAGTCGAAGAAGTCCAGCTCGCCATCGCGCAGGACGATGCGGAACTGGTCTCCCACGCGGGACTTGCGGAAGTCGAACACGCCTTCCAGCGCGGAGATGACCGCGGTCACCTGGGCGTCGGGTAACTGGGCCTCATGCAGCGCGCCCGCCAACGTCTGGCGCGGTTCAATCCGGCGATTCTTGATGTCGTACCGGACGGCGGCCTCGGAAGCGGAGGACACGGTCAGCAGGGCGGCCAGGGCGAAGAGGGGGGCAAGTCGCATGGGGCGGGGAGCGAGTGTAGTGGACACTCGCGCCCCTGCCCAACTGGCGGCTCGGGTTTTTCCCGAGCCTGCCTGCCTGGCTGCTTCGCCGTGTCAGCTCCGGCGCCGGCGCCGGGCCATGAGCAGCAGCACGCCGAGCATTCCGAGCGGCCCCGCGAGCCCCGCGCCGCCCCCGAAGCTGGTGCAGCCCGTGTGTTCACCGGGGCGCTTGGGAGGCTCGGGCACGGAGCCGGCGTCGGTCCCCGCGTCGGAGCCGGCGTCAGTCCCCGCGTCGGAGCCGGCGTCGGTCCCCGCGTCGGAGCCCGCATCAGCGCCGGCGTCCGGTTCAGGGTCGGGGCCGGCGTCCTGGCCCGCGTCCACGACGACGGGGCGTGGCCGGACGGTGACTTTCACCGGGGCGGAGGCGGAGAGCTCCGCGTCACTCACGGTCAGCTCGAACGTCAGGTCCGTGTCCACCTGGACGGTGGGCGCGGTGAAGCCCGGCCGCTCCGGGTCACTCACATCCAGCGTCACGGTGGGGCCCGTAAGCTGCTTCCACGTGAATGCCAGCGTGTCTCCATTCGGGTCGGTGCTCCCCTCGCCATCGAGCGTCACCGGGTCGCCACTGAAGACGGTCTGGTCCACTCCGACGACGACCCGGGGATGGCAGGTGCCGACGTCCGCGGCGAGCTTCAGGAAGGGCGGCGCGGTGGCGCCCTGGACGGTGATGTTGTCGATTTCCCAGCCGTGGGCCTCGAGCGCCAGGGCCGAGCCCAGGCGGAAGCGCAGCTTCACCGTGCTGCCCTGGAGCCGGGTCCCGAAGTCCAGGGTGACGGTGTTGGTGTTGGGCCAGGCCGCGTTCTCCTTCACGTAGGCGAGTCTGCCCCCCAGGTTGTTGCCAGTCTCCGTGTCGAGGGGGCCGCCATAGTCCAGGCCCGCGGTGACGAGGGTGCTGACGTCCTGCCAGGTCTGACCATTGTTCCGGGTGAACTCGATGACGCCCCCGTTCCAGTAGTCCGTCACGCCGGTGTGCTCGCTGGTGAAGTAGGCGAAGGAGTGGCGATGCTCGAACGACAGGCTGAACCGCCCGCCAGCGGGGATGACCATCTCCGGGGTCTGCAACGCCGTGTCCGCGAAGTCGAAGGCATCCTGCGCGAACCAGATGCGGTCCCCCGGAGCGCGCGGCGACTCCTGGATGCGCCAGGTCTGGCTTGCTTCACCTTCGAGCACGTCGGGCACCCAGGTGCTCCGGTGGCCCTCGACCCTGTCCGTCACGGACGGGACCAGGTCATAGTCGAGCTGCGCGGTGTGCTGCTGGGTGGAGGACGTCTGGCAGGAGGTGGCGCTGTCGAGGGTGACGTCGTAGCGCGCGATGCTCGCCGAACCCACCGAGAGGGCCAGCTCGACTGGAATCGAAACCGTCCGGGCCGAGAACGGCGCCACGACGCCCACGGTGACGAAGTTCCCCTGGGGGAACAGCAGGGTCGTCGGGCCGTTGGAGACCGTCACTCTCGCGGAGGAGGCGTCGGCGGGGCCGTGGTTCCTGACGGTGACTTCGATTCTGCCCGTCTCCGCGCCATCCAGCACCCCGTCGTGGTTGTCACAGGAGCGCGCGCCTTCTTTCAGCGTGACGCCCTCCAGCCTCAGGTCGGATTGAAGGTGCTGGGCCTCGACGAGCCCGCTGAAGCCCACGGAGTCGCGTGGCGGCGACACGGCGCAGGAGCCGGCGCCGCGGTCCGCGAAGGCCTGGGCCAGCAGCTCCATGTCCTGGAGGTCTTTCGCCGCGGCGGCCATGAGCAGCGCGTCCCGCTGCTCCGTGAAGGTGGCGTCCACCGGCGCCAGCATCATCCCGGTGACCACATAGTCGGCCATGCGTCGCCTGGCCTCGGCGAAGGAGGGGATGCGCGGCGAGTTCCCCCGGCTCTGCGCGACCAGGGCCAGGTAGCCATCGAAGAGCATGCTGGCCCAGACCTCGCCGGCGTTGTGCATCTGGGCGTTCCCAAACGCGTTGGAGCGCACCGGGTGGGTCGCGGGCAGGGCGGTGCCCTGGGTGATGTGCCGGAACCTGAGCGCGTTCTTCGTCGCCAGCCGCGAGTAGGGAATCCGACGGACACCGAAGTAGGAACTCTCCCCCCGGAGCTGGGCCGCGAAGCCGCCCACCGCGAACGTCCCATCCAGGTTGTCATTCTCGCGCAGCATCAGGTGGAGGGCCGTGAAGTCACTCCAGCCTTCACTCATGGCGTCGCACTGCGGCGTCGAGCATTCGGCCAGGCGATGGAAGAGCACGTGCCCCCACTCGTGGGCCACGATGGTGTTGTCCAGGGTGCCATCCCTGTCGGCGCTGGCCGCGCGCCTCATGGTCCCCTGCGAGGGGCCCTGCGCGAGCAGCGCCTTGAGCGCCTGTCCATCCTCGTAGGAGAGGGACAGCACCGGAAGTGAGGGATTGGGCGCAGGGTCTCCCTCGAACAGGGTGGGCGCCGGGGCACCGGGGACGTGATTGATGACGATGAGGCCCGCCGCCAGGGCGGCCTCCGCGTGGATGGCCTTGCGCTCGTCCGTGCAGCCACCCCGGTTGACCACGATGATGGCGTCCTCCGCGTTGGCATTCACCAGCGGCTGGCACCCGTCTTCTCCAGGCGCCTGCCCGTCGTCCGCGAGGACCAGGGGCTTCTGCAGGTTGAAGTCCCGGGCGCCAAACGCGGCCTTGCCGGTGGTGTATGAGAAACCCGTGCCCGAGAACGCGCGGACCTCCGGTGTCTCCCAGAGGTAGAACTCCAGCCGGGGAGACACCCCGTCCGAGGGGACGAAGGCGAAGGCATTGTTGCGCGCCCGCGCATCCGGCCCCTGGTTCTGGGCCTCGGCCAGCAACCTGTCGTTGGCCTCTCCGCCTCGATTCAGGTTGTCGGTCTGCGCGTTGCCCGCCTGTTCATCGAAGCCAGAGAGGTAGAAATAGTCGTGCAACCAGTTGGTGGTGTAGAACAACTGGACCACCGACGCGGATGTCTGTGTTTGAGAGGCCAGGGGGGCGGCGCTGGTGTCGTATTCATGCGGGAAGTCTCGCGTGCCTGGCGTGACGAACGCTTGCGTGTCCTTCCCGGCGGGACCCTCGGAGAAGCCGTCCGGGCTGTAGTGGTCGGCGTAGGCCCACACGTTATTGCCAGCGGTCCGGGTCGCCCCGGCGGGCAGCCACGGGTCCACCTGGAGCGTGCCGGGGTGGACCAATCCCTCCGCGGACACCTGTATCGGCTGGGTGAATCCCGGCTCCCGTCCGTCGGGTTCGCCTTTCGGGTGAGGGGTGTAGTCGTCCTGGGGGCTGTCCAGCGGGACGCCATGCGCATCCGCCCAGACGCGGTACGTGAACGCGTCCGCCATGACGCGGTCGCGGCGATGGAGCACGCGCCCATCCTCCACGTGGAGCAGGTAGCCATGTCCTCGCGGGTGTTCATCCCCCGCGCGCTCGGCGAGGAGCTCCACCGAGTAGGCTGGGAGCAACTGACCCCTCACGGGGACGTACACCTGCCTGACCCGGGCCGGAGTCACCAGGGAGACACCGGAGCGCTTGTCCACGCTGTCGGGCACGAAGTCGAAGAAAGAGCCCCCCGCCTGGGCGTGACGCACCTCGTGGACTTCACTCGCCAGGGATTGGCCATACATGTCCCCGAGCGCGCTCAGCACCGCCTCGCCAGGGGACTGGCGGGGACTGGCGGTCGTCAGGGGGGAGCCGGCGAGCTGCTGGGCGCGCTCCACCCCACGACTCAGGTGGCCCGTGAGGCCCACGAGCGCCATGTCCCGGGTCAGGAGCACCTTCAACTCATTGCGCACCACCTCCAGGCCCGCGACGCGCTGCCTGAAGAAGACGATGATTCCGCCCCGGCCAATGTCATGCACGCGATGGACATACGCCGCGCGCAGGTCGGCCGGGGACAATCCATACAGCGGCGCCTGCTGCTCCAGATAGGCACGCGCGGCCGCCTCGGGGGTGTCATGGCTGGGATTCGGGCGCGACGTGGCGCGCTCGGCCCACACCAGGGTCGGAGTGTTCCGGTCCACGTCGCGAGAGACGACCGCGACGGAGGGGAGCGCCGCGGCGCTCCCGACCTGTCTGCTCGGGTCGGGAGCGCTTCCCGTGGGGAGTTCCACCGCACACCCTGTGCCTATCGCCAGGGCCCACACCACGGTGGGAACACTGCTCACAAGACTCTTGGCCACTTGACCCCCCACGGATTCACTGCTTTCCCTTGACGGGAGCGCCGGCCCTTACTGGCAGATGGTAGTATCCCGCAGCCGGCTGATATGGCCAACAGCATTGCCTATCAGTGAGCGTGCGTAGATTCCTCCCACCCAACTGCCGTTCGCGAAGCTGAAATGGGCATTGGGTGCAAGGACTGTGCCGTAGAAGCCATAGTCAAAGGCGGTGATGGCGGTTGCTTCGGGGAAGTTGAAGAGGACGCCGTGCTCGTCAATGCCACCCGTGAAGACGTGTCCGAAGTTGGCGAAGCGCGCCGTGGTTCCGCGGACGTTGATGACAGCCAGGGAATTGGCGGGGGCTTCGAGGGAGAGCAGCGTGGCGTTGGTGAACACGCTGGCCTCCACGTTGAAGACATTCACCTCGGGGTTGACACCGCGCAGCAGGACGCCCCCCCAGCTCTCGATGATGACGGTGCCCGCGGAAGGCAGGTTGGACAGGCGGGTGGAGAGCGCGCGCAGCGCGGTGAAGCGCGCGGCGAAGTCGATGGGATTGCCTCGCGCCGCGGTGCCGCGGTTCACCACGACCGAGCCCTGGGGAAGGAGCTGTCCGCCATATCTGGCATTGCCCCAGACCGTGCCGTTGTTGAGGATGAGATTGCCACCCGCGACCAGGACGTTGGTGGTCTCCGTCGCGGGGAGCTTCCAGCCGACCTGGAAGTCCTTGAGGGAGATGTTGCCGCCGGCGGCCACCTGTCCTCCGACGTCGATGCCCTCGCGATAGTCCTCCTGGACGAAGAGGTTGTAGTCCCCCAGGTGGACATCGAGACACTGGCGGGTGCTGCCCTCGCTGACCTTCACGGTGATGCTGGTGTGGAGGCCCCCATTCCGGATGACGATGGTGGCGAGCCCCACGCCTTGAGACGTCACGGTTCCACCCAGGGTCACCGTGGCGACGTCCGCGTTGGACGCGGAGTACACCGTGCCCAGCGCGGGCGAGGAGATGTCGCGCTTCACGCCGTCGTCATAGTGGCCCACCACGACCAGGTGCCGTGTCGAGCCCACGCCGCGAAGCGTGGAGTCGCCGTTGATGACGGACATGGACGTCAGCCTCGCCGTGGTGGTCACGGGAAGCACGAGCGGAGGGGACTCCGCGGAGGTGCCGGTCGCATCGAAGCCATAGGCGGTGAGCGTCACCGTGCCAATGGCATCCCTCGGAATCCGGAGCTGGGTCGTGAAGGGCGCGGTCTTCATGAACGCCCCGTGGCCCACGCCTCCGACGAGCGCGCTCACGGGTAGGAAGCCTCCGGTGCCTTGCAGGCTCACCGTTATCAGGCTCCCCGGCGTCACAGGCGTGCCCGCGGCCGGCGAGACGATTTGCATGGCGCCCGCCAGCAAGGGGAGCGGCTCGGGGGGTGGGGGGCTGTCCTCGAGG
>NZ_JABUMQ010000400.1:0-8976 GCF_013336645.1 Myxococcus sp. CA039A
GCGCCAGGGTGGGGGCGCCGTTCCCCCGCCGCCGCCCGGTTCGGGGACTCTCGCGGGCAGCGCTTCGCCCCCGGCGCCCGACGCGGACGACCCGTTCGCTGACTTCCTCTCCGCCCCGATGCCTGGGGGCGCACAGGATCCATTCGACGCGCTGCCCGCGCCCGTGACGGGGCCCAGCATCGCCGACCGACGCCCGTCGGCTCCCGGCGCGCGAGCGGTTCCTCCCGCGCCGCCCGCCGTGGAGGACGACCCGTTCGCGTCCATCGACATCGACGACTCGACGATGGTGGGCAGTCCGCCCGCCCAGGCCGCGCCCGTCGCGTCCGCTCCTCCCAGCGTGGAGGACGACCCGTTCGCGTCCATCGACATCGACGACTCGACGATGGCGGGACAGCCGTCGTTCTCGCCGGTGGCACCTGCTTCACGCGGGGCGCCGCCGAGTGCCCCGGCCGCGCGCGGTGGCGCGGGGGCTCCGTCGGGAGCACGTGCGCCCTCGGCGGGTGGCTCCGCGCCACATGCTGCTCCGGCGGGAGCTGCTGTCGCGGCGCCACGTGCGGCCTCGGTGGGAGCACCTGTCGCGGCGCCACGCTCGGCACCGGCGGGAGCACCTGTTGCCGCGTCCGCACCACCTGCCGCCCCGACGGGAGCATCTGTTGGCGCGTCCGCGCCGCGTGCGGTCTCGGCGGGAGCTCCCCTCACCGCGCCTCCAGCGCGCGCTGCCCAGCCGGGAGCCTCCTTCACCGGGCCCGACGACGCGACGCAGGCGGGACGGCCTCCGCATCAGGGCGCTGCTCCGTCGGCCCGTGCGGCGCTGTTCTCCGGGCCTGAAGACGCGACGGTGCCCGGCCGTCCTCCGCTCCAGTCTGCGCCCGGAGGCCCGGACCCGTTTGGTGCGCTCGACCTCGGCGACGCGACGATGCCCGGCCGTCCTCCGCTTCAGTCGGCTTCAGGGGCCGCGGACCCGTTTGGTGCGCTCGACCTGGGCGACGCGACGATGCCCGGCCGTCCTCCGCACCCGGCCGCCGGGGCGGGCTTCGAGTCACCCTCGGCGCCGCCCGCGGGTGCCCAGGACCTGTTCGACCTCTCCTCGGACGGCGACTTCGGTGAGCACGCGGGCCTGCAGCCCTCCGACACCGGGCGCGCCGCGCTGTTCGGCACCTCGTCCCAGGGCGCGCTCGGGCTCGATGACTCCCAGGCGCACTCGACGGGTTCACTCCTTGACGATGTTCCTCCCCCGGAAGAGGGCCTGGACTTCGGAGGAGTCACCCTCGGCCGCATTGGCGGGGCGGGGGTGGGGCAGCGCGAGGTGCTCGAACTGGACCCGCAGATGTCCGCCGCGCCCGTGGTCTCCGTGGCCAAGCCCACGGCCCGGCCGGAAGACGTCGGCATTCCCCAGGCCCGGCCGCCGAGTCGCGCGCGCAAGGTGACGGCGCTGCTCGTCAACCTCATGGTGGCCGCGGCGCTCGTGGTGGGACTGGGCGCGGTGGGCAGCGTCTATCTGAGCGAAGGTCGACTGGACCTGTCGGTGCTGTCGCCCGAGAACCTGCGCGCCCTCGTCGTCCCCGCCCCCAAGCCGCTGGTGGCGCTCGACGTCTCCAACGGCCTGTTCGAGACGCAGGCGGGGCGCCCGCTCTTCTTCATCCGGGGTGACGCGGAGAACCGGACCGCGTCGGCGACCCACGTCCGCGTGCGAGGCGCCCTCTTCGATGGCGACCAGCGCGTGCGCTCCGTCGAGGGGCTCGCGGGGCTGGTGGCGACTCCCGAGGAACTCCACGCCGTGGGCAACGCGGAGGCGGCTCAAGCGCTGCGCAAGCGCCTGGACGCGGGCGCCGTGTCCGTGGCGCCTGGGGCCCGCGTGCCCTTCCTCCTCGTGTTCCACGAGTATCCGGCGGCCCTCGGGAGCTTCCGGCTCGAAGTCACCGTGGAGGCCGTCCCGCCACCCGCCGAGGCCGCTCCCGCACCGACGGAGGCCGCGCCGCCTCAGGCACCCGCCCAGGCCGCGCCCACGGAGTAAGCGCCATGCCCTCAGTGGACGACGCACGCAACGTCGCCAGGTTCCTCCACGCGCTGGGTGGCGGGGCCGAAGTGCGCCGCAAGGCCGCCGCGAGGGAGCTGTCGCGCGGTGACCCGTTCGACGCGAATGAGCTGGTGGGTCACCTCATCTCCCTCTCGCGTCACGGCTGGGAGCCCGCCACCTGCGTGCTGTCCGACTTCCTGGCCGCGCTGGAGCAGGAGGCGGAACACATTCCCCACGTCACCGAGCTGCGCAGGCTCGCCCACGTGCAGGCGCTCGACTCGGTGGCGGACCTGTTCGCCCAGGGCCCGGCGAAGCGCGAGATGAACCCGGATGCCGCCGCGCGGGCGGACGCCAACGCCTTCTCCCAGTCGCTGGGTCACCTCAAGCAGCAGGCCCGGCTCACCAGGGACCCGGACACGCTGTCGCGCCTGGCCACCGTCAGCAACCCGTCCGTGCTGCGCAACGTCCTCATCAATCCGCGACTCACCGAGGACCTGGTGGTGCGCATCGCCGCCCGCCGTCCGGCCCGCCCCGAGCCCTTGCTGGAAATCTGGAGGTCCGCCCGCTGGTCCGTGCGCCATGCGGTGCGCCGCGCGCTCGTCTTCAACCCGTACCTGCCCCCTGAAATCGGCGCGAAAATCGTCCCCCTGCTCAACACCAGTGACTTGCGCGAGCTCACGTCGAGCACCGCGCTGCACCTGTCCCTGAGGGAGCAGGCCGCGCGACTGCTGACGGAAGGGCCCGCGGCGCAGCGACTCACGAGCGAGGAATCGCCCGAGCCCCCACGCGGAGCCCGTCACACCCACGACTGAACGGGAGTGGAAGAGGGGACGAGCGGACTAGCGGCGGCGCGGTGAGTCGTGCTCGCTGTACTCGGCGTCGGTGGAGCCCCGGCGCGAGGACGGCAGCGACTTCGCGTCGACCAGGTCCTCGCCCTTGGACGCCTTGCGGAACGAGTAGACGAACTTGCCCACCGCGTTGCCAAGCTGACCCATCCGGGCGGCCGAGAAGACCACCAGCAGGATGAAGCCGAGGACGATGATTTCTCCGAGGCCGAGGCCCAACATGATGAGGGCACAGTGCAGCAAAGGAGCAGGGGAGGCAAGCCGCGCGTCCACCCGTGGACGCCCGTCCGCTCTTCTGCTGCGCACGGACCGGCTTCCATCGCACACTGCGGCCCATGCTCCTGCTTGCCCACCGAGGCGCCTCGGCTGACGCCCCCGAGAACACCCTGGAAGCCTTCGCCGAGGCCGCCCGGCAGGGTGCCGACGGCGTGGAGCTGGACGCCATGGTGTGCGGCACGGGCGAGGTGGTGGTCTGCCACGATGAGCGGCTGGAGCGACTGGCGCGGCTTCCCTGGGAGGTGCGCCACACACCCTGGTGGAAGCTGCAACGCGCCGACGTGGGGACGTCACTGGGCTTCGCTCCGGCGCGCATCCCCCTGTTGGAGGATGTGCTGGACGCGCTGCCGCCACAGCTCATCGTCAACATCGAGCTGAAGTGCGACCGGTTCGACGACGACGGGCTCTCCCAGAAGGTGGCGGACCTGGTGCGCCGCCGGGGACTGGCCGAGCGCGTGGTCGTCTCCAGCTTCAACCCGCTGTGCCTCTTTCGACTCCTCGCCGTCGCGCCCGAGCTGCGGCGGGGCTACCTCATCGACCCGGACCGGCGCTGGGGCGTGCACGCGTACGCGGTGAGCCCGCTCGTCTCGTCCCACTCGGTGCACCCCTACTACGAGGACTGCACTCCGGAGCGGGTCGCCACCTGGCGCGCCGCGGGGCTGCGGGTGGCCACCTGGACGGTGGACGACGCCGCGAGGGCCCGCGCGCTGGAGCAGATGGGGGTCAGCTACCTCATCACCAACCGGCCCGGCGCGCTGCGAGAGGCCCTGCGCGCCGCGGCCTGACCGCCGTGCCTAGAAGTCCAGGCCGAGCGTGGTGCTGAAGGCGAACACCGCCGGGAGACCCCGGTCCTCCAGCGCGTTCGGATTGTCCGCGCGAGGCGTCTCGACGCTGCCCGTGCGCGTGAGCGACAGCTCCGCGCCCAGCTGCAGCACGCCGCCGATGAAGCGCACGCCGCCGTAGATGCGCTGGTTCACGTTGTCGCCGAAGGAAACCTTGGCGTAGTTGTCCGTGCCCGTCAGCGCACCGCGCGAGTCGCCCACGGTGGAGTCCTCGTAGCTGCGCGAGGGGTCGAAGTCGAGGCGGCTCGTGGTGGCCCCGACGAAGCCCAGGTCCAGGCCTCCGTAGGGCGTCAGCGTCACCATGCCGCCCAGGGGGAACTGCTTGCCCACGCCGATGTCCAGGCCCATCACCGTCAGGCTCAAGTCCCGGGCGCCGAACAGCTTCGTCACATGTCCGCGCAGGCCCACGTCCGGCAGCCACGTGAAGCCCTCGTTGACGGCCCACTTCACCTCGCCGGTGGCCACCACCTGACTGCTCTTCTCCACCCAGCCCACGCGCCCGCCCAGCTCCAGCGAGAAGGGCAGGCCCTTGCGCACGTGGAAGGAGGGGATGAGCACCGTGGAGGGCTGCTCCGGGTTCTCCGTGGGGATGCGCACGCTGTCCGGCAGCGACACCACGGACAGCTCCGCGTTGACGGCCCAGGCCGAGTGCCCCGTCGTCTCCGGCGGCATCAGGTTCGCCGAGGTGATGGCGGCGCCCATGACGCGGGCGAAGGCGCGGAAGTTCGCGTTCGCGGCGGCGTTGGTGAGCGCTCCGCCCTGCATCGCCTTCGGATCTCCGAAGTCGGCGATGCGCAAATCGTTGTCGTCCGCGTATGCGGTCGCTCCCGAGACACACGCCGCCAGGGCGAGCCACCGACTGAACGTCCGCATTCGAGTCACCGCCTCCCGGGAACCCGCCGGCCGGGGGCGCCCCACAGCGGCGGACGCTAACGCCAGCCCGCGAGGAGCGTCAACAAAACGGGCGGCCCTTCCGACGAGTCTCGTGAGGAGAACCCACCGGAAGGGCCGCCCGGAAGGCGGCGCCGCGTGTCGTCAGACGCCTACTGAGGCTGCGGCTTCACCCCGCCGGGGCTCTGGCCCGTGACTTTCTGGGCGACTTCCGCCGGACGGCGGCGGATGACCAGGGTGCGGCGGCTGGCGAAGTCGGTGCTCTCCCGCGCCACCACCAGCACATTGTTGTTGCCTTCCTTCAGGGTGAACTCGGTGGAGAACTTCAGGGTGTTCGGCTCGCCACCCTTCGGGTCCACGCCCTTGAAGTAGACCTTCTGGTCGTTGACCAGCACGTAGACGTCCAACAGGCCGTTGGGGTCCGTCACCACGCCGGACAGGGTGAACTTCTCCCCGTTGGCGACCAGGCCGCCCGCGGACGGGTCCGCGTCCAGCTTGATGTCCGGCGGGCGCCGCGTCGTCGTCCACGCCAGCTTCGGCTGCACGGGCTTGCCCGTCTTCACCTCGCGGGCATCCTGGGCGCGCACGAAGGCGAAGCGGTTCTTCTCCAGCTCCACGCGGAAGAAGCCCTTGTTCGCGGCCTCCACGGGCAGCACCGCGGCCGCGTTCAGCTTCGCCACCGTGCGGCCCCCTTCCACGGGCGAGCCGAGGAACTCCGTCTTCTCCGCCACGCGCACCGAGCCCTTCTTCGCCTCGAGCGTCGCCACCGGAGCGTCCTTCACGGGCAGCTCCATCTTCTCCATGACGAACTCCTCCAGCGGCTCGTCGATGATGGCCAGCTTCAGCGGGAAGGTGTCGCCCTTGTAGCCCTTCTTCACCTCCACCTGGAACCGCGCCGTCTTCGTCTCGCCGGCCTTCAGCTCGCCCAGCTTGAAGCGGCCCTTCTCGATGAAGATGTTCGCGTCCCCGCCATTCTTGATTTGCGTGAAGGAATCCATCGCGACGCCGGGGCCGACGTTCGTCACGTCCAGCAGCACCGCCACCGACTCGCCCCGCTGCACCGTGCCGTCGCCGTTGCAACTGGCGCAGTCATCGACGACCTGCCAGTTGAAGGCGAAGGACGGCCGCGGCAGCTCCGCGAAGTTCAGCTCCGACACGCGCGTCTCCGGCAGCGCGCCCTGGTCGTCGAAGAAGCGCACCGTCACGTCGTCGCGGCGGCTGGTCAGGTCCTTGGGCAGCCGGACCTTCACCTTCCAGGACTTCTTCTCGCCCGGGTTGAGCGCGCCGAAGAGGAACTCGCGGCGGTCCAGGAAGGCGTTGTCGCTCTCCGTCCAGGCGCGCACGCGCTTGAGCGGCTCGGCGCCCTTGTTCTCCGCCGTCACCACCATCTCCAAGAGCTCGCCCGCGTGAATCTTGGTGTCCGGCGTCGGCGTCAGCGTGCCCGTCAGCTGCACGTTCTTCGGCGTGGGACCCGCGCTCCAGTCCACACCCAGCGCGGCGATGGCGGCGTTGATGCGGGTCTCCTCTTCACGGCGCTTCTGCTCGATGAAGGCCTTGCCCTGCTGCAGCTGCTGCTGACGGGTGGCCGCCGGGGCCTTCAGCACGTAGTCCCGCGCGAACTGCACCTCGAAGTCCTCCTTGATCTCCTCCTGCGACTCCGCGTCCAGCTGGTCGTCCAGGTCCTCGCCCTGGCCCGCCACGTCGAGCAGCGGGTCGTTCTCCCCATGCGGCTTCTTGTCCCCGTCCTTGCTCGCGGCGACGGCCTTGGGGTTCTTGGGCTCCTCCTTCGCGGCGACCGCCAGCTTCTCCTGCTGCTTGGGGTCCACCTTCAGGTACTTGAGGCTCTCGCGCGGCTTCTCGCGGTCCAACACGTCCTCGCGCTTCTTGGCGACGGTGGCCGAGTCCGGGTTGCCGAAGTGCTGATCCAGGTCCGCCTCACCCATGGAGCGGCGCGACGCGAACACGTCCACGCGCTCGTCGGTGACGCGGGTGGGCACCAACTGGATGTCCGGGACGATGCCCACTTCCTGGATGGAGACGTCGCCGGGCGTCAGGTACTTGGCGATGGTCAGCTTCAGCGCGCTGTCATCCGGGAAGTCGTACAGCACCTGCACGCTGCCCTTGCCGAACGTCTGCCGGCCGATGATGACCGCGCGGTTGAGGTTCTTCAGCGCGCCCGCCACGATTTCCGACGCGGAGGCGCTGCCCGCGTTGACGAGCACCGCGATGGGATAGGTGTCCTCGCCCTCGGTGGGACGCGCGCGCTTCTCCTCGCGCAGCTTGTCCGACAGGCCCACCGTCGCGACGATGGTGCCGTTGGACAGGAACGTGTCGGACACCTGGATGGCCTGCTCCAGAAGGCCGCCCGGGTTGCCACGCATGTCCAGCACCAGGCCCTTGAAGCCGCCCTTGGCGTCCGCCTGCTTGCGCAGGTCACCCAGCGCAGACTCCAAATCCCGCGTGGTGTTGCCCTGGAAGTTCTTCAGGCGGATGTAGCCCACGTTGCCGGAGAGCATCTTGTGCTGGACGCTCTCGATGGAAATCATCGCGCGGGCCAGCGTCATCACGCGGGGCTTGTCCCAGCCGTCGCGCTCCACGGTGATGATGATGCGGCTGTCCACCGGGCCGCGCAGCTTGGACACGGCCTCGTTGAGGTCCATGTTGACGGTGGACTCCTCGCCAATCTTCTTGATGCGGTCGTCCTTCTGGATGCCGGCGCGGTGCGCGGGCGTCTTGGGCAGCACCTTGACGACGGTGAGGTTGCCCTCGCGCATCTGGATGACGAAGCCCAGGCCGCCGAACTCACCCTTGGTGGACAGCTTCATCTCCCGGTACAGCTCCGGGCGCAGCAGCACCGAGTGCGGGTCCAACGTGGACAGCATGCCGTTGACGGCCGCGTACTCGATGTCGCGCGTGTCCTCGATGGGACGCATGTTCTTCGACAGGAAGTCGAACACGTCCTTGAGGGCGAAGGACATCTTCCACAGCGAGTCGACATGCCCGATGTCGAACTCACGCGTCTTGCCGTTGACGTTGACGGCCAGCTTGCCCGTCTCCGGGTTGCCGTCCACCAGCACGTCCGGAACGCTCTTCTCCACGTACTCGAGCGAGGAGATCATCATCTCCTTCGGCTTGATGCGCTTGGGGTCGACGTAGTTTTCCTTCACGTAGAGGATGACCTTGGTCAGCACGCGAAGGCTGTTGAGGTCGTGGGGAGCCTTCTCGCCCTTGGCGGATGGCAGGCTGCCATCCCAGGTGCCTTGTCCCTGCCCGGCCTCGGCCGCTCCCATCATCAGCGGAATCGGCGCCCGGTGACTGCCCACGAGGGCCCAGGCGCCGAGGAGCACGGCAACAGCGGCGATGCGGCGGAGAAAACGCGGCATGTGATTCATCCAAGCTGGAGCGCTTGTGGGCGCCCCGGGGTGTGGCGTGAAATGCCTAGAAAATCCGAACGTTTGAAACGGTAGCTGGGCATTGAAGCGGCCGGGCAAGCCTAATCACGGCTTTCTGGTGCTTCAAGGCATCGACTCTCCGCTGAAGAGGCAGAACGTCCCTGGCGGGCACTGCGTTCCCGCCTTGGAGGGACCGACAGTCGGTGGAGGCGTTTATTTCAGGGCAGCGCCCCCTGGCTGCTCGTGGGCGGAGGCGGCAGAAGGTTCGCTTCGCGCAGCCCTCGGTACATGAGCGTCCCGGCGACGATGGCCACGGGCAGGAAGAAGGTATTCAGGATGGGAACCCAGAGGAGCAGGTAGACGCCCGCTCCCAGGCCCAGGGTGAGGGCCCGGCGCTGGCGGAGCATGCGCCTCACCTCGGCGAAAGGGTAGAGGTGACGCGTCATGGGGGCCGCCAGGAACTCGCCCGCCATCCAGGTCATGGTCCACAGGGCACCGAGCACCGTCCACAAGAGGCTGCCCACCCCGGGCAAGAGGTGGAGCGGCAAGAGGAGCGTCAGCCCGGCGAGCAGGAAGAACAGCCGCGCCAGGGTGTGTGCAAGCCCCGTGACGATGCCCCGCACGAAGCTGGACAGGGTGAAGGGCGGGCCGTCGCCTCCCCCACAGAGGGCCTCGGTGGCCTCGGAGAGGGGGTCCTGGAGGGGGGCCAGCAG
>NZ_JABUMQ010000401.1:0-8941 GCF_013336645.1 Myxococcus sp. CA039A
CGGTGAAGGACGCGACCTATGACTCCCTGCTTGGCTGGCTCACGTGGCCGGGCGTGGGGTTGCTGGTGGGCTCGGCGGTGGTGTCGCTCGCGGCGCAGGCTCGGGACTTCTGGGGCGCTGCGAAGGATTTGGGCTCACTGAAGCGGAGTGGAACGCTCCCTCGGTGGGCGTGGCTGTGCGGCGGCGCGGCGGCGGTGGTGACGCTGGCGCTGGGCGTGGGCCTGTTTGGGATGAGCGTGCCGCAGGTGTTGCTGGCGCTGGTGGTGTTGCTGCCGCTGTGCGCGGTGTGCGCGCGTGGCGCGGGACAGGTGGATGTGTCGCCGGTGACGCAGGTGGGGCAGCTCTCGCAGGTGGCGGCCGGGGTGCTGCTGCCTGGGGCGGTGGCGCCGAACATCGCGGTGGGCGGTGTGGTGTCTGGGGCGGCGGCGCAGACGGGCGTGAGCATGTGGGCGCTCAAGGCGGGGCACCTGTTGGGGGCCTCGCCACGGCTGATGCTCGGGGCGCAGTTGGTGGGAGTGCTGGCGGGGTCGCTGGTGAGCGTGCCGGCGTATCTGCTGCTGACGCGGGCGTATGGATTGGGCTCGGAGGCGTTGCCCGCGCCGTTCTCACATCAGTTCCGCGCGGTGGCGGAGCTGGCGGTGAAGGGGCTCGCGGGCCTGCCGCCGAACGCGGCGCTGGCGGGAGGCGTGGCGGCGGGTGTCGGCGCGCTCCTGACGGTGTTGGCGCGAGGCCGGGCGGCGCGGTGGATGCCTTCACCAGTGGCGATGGGAATCGGCTTCATCCTGCCCGCCTACTTCGCGGTGACGCTGTGCCTGGGTGGAGCGATGGCGGCGGTGGCGCGGTGGCGCTGGCCGCAGGCGACGGGGCGCAATGTGCCCGCGCTGGCAGCGGGCGCGATTGCCGCGGAGTCGCTCGTGGGCGTGCTCATCGGCGCGCTCAAGCTGCTGGGCCTCATGGCGTAGCGGACACTTCACGTCGGAGGGGCGTTGTCCCGAGCACGCTCCAGCGAGCGGCGGATGCGCGCTTCCATGAGATTGGGCAGCCGTGAGGCGAGCTGAAGCGCGTCCGTCAGGATGCGGATGGCTTCCTCTCGCTCACCCCGGCGCAGCGCCGCCAACCCCATCATCTCCAGCACCTCGAGCGGCTCCTGCTCCACGGACACCTGGGCGGACCACTCCCGCAGCGTGTGCCAGGCCTCCGCCGTGGCGTCGCGCGTGGCCAGCTCCACCATGGCGAAGAGCACCTCCTCCGATGGGCTCAGCTCCACCCCATTGCGGCCCTCCGACAACACCTGCCGCACCTGCGCGAGCAACTCGCGGGCCCTCGCCTGCCGTCCCAGCCACGCCATGGTGCGCGCCTGGAGCAGCAGGGCCCACGGACGTGGCGCCACCTCCGGGTGCCGGCGCTCCAGCGTGATGGCCCGGGTGATGTGGGGCGTGGCCGCGTCGACGTCACCCGCCTGGTAGTGCAGCTCACCCAGGTTGTGCTCGGCGAAGTACTCCCAGCCCACCATGCCCAGCTCGCGTCCCAGGTGCATGAAGCGCTCCTGGTCCTTCAACGCGTTGGCCAAATCCCTGCGAGCCACCCACAGGTTGCGGCGGTTGTTGATGGCGCTGCCCAGATGGAACAGGTCTCCACGCTCGGTGCACGCGGCGACGACCTCCGACAGCACCCGGTCCGTCTCGTCGATGTCGCCCAGATTGGGGAGCATCACCGCCAGCAGCAACTGGGACACCACCTGCGTCTCATAGCCCGCGTCGCCCAGGCGCCGGGCAATCTCCGCCGCCGCCTCCAGGGGCTCGCGGGCTTCCTGCCACTCGCCCTTGCGGAACAGCGCGCGGCCCACCGCCAGGAGCAGCCGGCCCTGCACATAGGCCGAGCCCACACGGGCCGCCTTCGCCTGCGCCTCCAGCGCGCGAGCCTCGCTGGCGGGATAGTCATTCACCCAGTCCAGCGCCATGGCCTCGTCGAGCAGCAGCTCCACCTCCGTGCGCGTGTCACCCAATCGTTGGGCTCGCTCCCGAGCGGCGGCGAAGTCCGCCAGCGAGTCGTCATACCGACCGATGCGGATGCGCATCAGCCCGCGCCCTCGCAGCGCGGTGAGGCAGCGCAGCTCGTCCGTGCTCTCCAGCAGGTCCAGCGAGCGCGTGTACATGGCCTCCGCGTCGAGGAACGCGTGGCGTCCGCGCGCGGACTCGGCCAGGTCGATGGAGAGCGCGGCGGCCTCGTCGCGCAGGTCCGCGGCGGCGGCATGCAGGGCCAGCCGAGGCAGGCGCTGCCGCTCGCTGGCCCCGGTGGGGCCCAGGAAGTAGCGGTACGCGGCGCGGTGGATGCGCTGGCGTTCGGCGGCGGGGAGGGTGGCGGCGACCGCGTCGCGCAAGAGCTCGTTGCGGAAGCTCAGTCCTTCCAGGCGGTGGGACACCAGCAGTCCGGAGTCGAGCAACCGGCGCGTCGCATGGCCCGCATCCAGCGGGAAGCCACCGGCCGCGCCGTCGCGCTCCAGCTCCCGCACCACGCCCTCCGCCGTGGCGGCGGTGAAGTCCGTGCCCAGCAGGGCGCACAGCCGGGCATGCGCGGCCAGCGTCGGCGGCAGCGCCCCCAGCTCGCGGTCCGCCAGCCACTCCACGAGTCGCAGCTCGGGCACCTTCTCCACGCCGTCCGTGACGAGGTACCAGCTCCCGCCCGGAGCGCGCTGGCGCACCAGTCCCTGGCGCTTGAGGCCGCGCACCAGCTCCACCATGTAGAGCGGCACGTGCTGGGCGCGCTCGACGATGCGGTCCACCGCCTGCGCCGGCACGTTCTCCACCGGCTTGAGGAGCATGCGGCACAGCTCCTGCGCCTGCTCCGCCCCCAGCGCGCGCAGGGTCACCGTGGACTGTCGGGCCGCGCGAGTGCCCCACAGTGGCCGGCTCTTCTCGAACCCCGGGCGCGCCAGCACACACACCCAGATGGGGACGCTCGCCTCGGCGAGACACGCGTACTCCAGCGCATCCAGCGCCGTCTCCTCCGCGAAGTGCGCGTCGTCGATGACCAGACACAGCGAGCGCTCGCGGGCGGTGGCGGCCAGCAGCTCACCCGTGGCGCGCATGGCCAGGGAACGCAGCGCACCCGGCGCCGCCGCCCAGCTCTGCAGCTCCGGCCCGCCCGGCGCATACCACCCCAGCGTCGCGGCCACGCCCGGCCACAGCTCCGTGCCGAGCGTGGGCCCCAGCCGCTGCATGATGGACGCGCGGCCCTGCTCCTCCGTGTCCGTGTTGTCGCTCTCGAAGGCGTTGAGCGCGCAGCGCAGGAGCGTGCGCAGCGTACCGTCCGGGTCGCCCTGGACCGGCTCGCGTGAGCGCGTGGTGTAGATGCGAGTCAGTGGCAACTGCATCTGGAGTTCGCGAGCGAGCGCCGCGGCGAGGTGGCTCTTGCCCAGCCCTCGCTCGCCCATGACGGTGACCAGCGTCGGCGCCGCTTCGCCCACCGCCGCGCGGGCGCTGTCCAACAGCGAGGTCAGCTCCGCCTCGCGGCCGACGAGCACCTCGCTGCCCAACTGGAGCACGGTGATGTCTGGGCGAGGCGCGGCGCCAGGGGACGCGGGACGCAGCAGTCCGGGATGGCCGGGCACCTCCGTGCAGGGCACCTCCGGCACGGCCTCCGCGGCGGCGGGAGACAGCAGGAGCCCGTGGGTCTCCGGGCCAATGGGGTAGCGGTCCGCGCGGGAGAGGATGGCGCCCAGGTAGCGAGGGGTGCCGGTGGGACGGCGCTGGACGGTGACGGCGGACACGTCCACCAGGGCGCTCGCGGCCAGTCCCCGGTCGGCCAGTCCCTCCGCTGCGCGCATGGCCCGGCGCACGGGATTTTCTCCCACGTCCGGGTCGAACACGGCGGCGATGCGCGGCCCATCCGTGAAGGCCAGATGCCCACCGTAGGAAGCGAGCCCCTTCTGCAGGCTGACGGGGTTGGCGCGAGACGTCAGGAAGAGCACGGCGACCGAGCGGCGCACCTGCGCGGGCCGAGGCTCACCGGGCGCGGTGGGCCGGGGCGTGACGGGCTCGTGGGGACGGTGCGCGTGGGTGAAGGCCTCGCGCAGCGCGGTGCCGAGCGCCGTGGCGTCCTCCGGCCTGCGCGCGCGCTCCTTGGCCAGACACCGCAGTACGACTTCCTCCAGCGCCGGAGGCACGGGCGCGAAGTCGGAGGGTGGAGGCGGGCGCAGGGCCAGGTGTGCCTGGAGCACGTCCGGCGTGGGGCCGAAGAAGGGCGGCCGACCGGTGAGCATCTCGTAGAGCAGCACGCCCAGCGCGTACACGTCCGTGCGCGCGTCCACGTCCGAGTTGCCCGCGCACTGCTCCGGCGCCATGTACTCCGCGGTGCCGGCGAAGCCAGACGAGTCGCTCGTCGTCGCGCCCTCACCGGGCAGGGCCGAGCCCTCCAGGGGAGAGGTTCCGCGCACCAGGCCGAAGTCGAAGACGCGCACCTGCCCGCCGCCGTCCTCGTTCAGGAAGAGGTGCTCGGGCTTCAAGTCGCAGTGCGCCAGCCCTCGTGCGTGGACGTGGGCCACCGTGTCCGCCACGGACAGGGCCAGGGCGGCCAGCTCCTGGGCCGGCACGGGCCCCGCGGCGCGCGCCAGCCGCTCCGCCAGGGTGGGCAGCGGGACGTGCTCCATGACGAGGAAGCGAATGCCTCCGGAGAGCACGCCCACCTCGTACAGCGCGGGCACGGTGGGCGGCCCCAGGGTGCGCAGCGCCTCCGACTCCCGGACGAGCTGCGCGCGGGCCAGGGCATTGCCGGTGCGGGCCAGCTTGATGGCCACGCGTTGCTGGTCCGTCTCACGCCGGGCGCCCAGCAGCACGCCGAAGCCGCCGCGCGCCAGCACCCCTTCGACGAGGTAGCCGGGGATGAGTGGTGGAGGGGGCTCGGCGGACGACGCACGTCCCGCCCCGTCGACAGGTGAGTTCGGCGGGCACGGCGCGTGGGAGCCTTCCCAGCGCCGCCCACATGTCTGGCACCGCGGCACGCGGCAACTCTACGCCAAATGCAATGGGGATTCAGGACACCCCCTGGAAACCCCGGGGGTCGGTCTCGCATCACCTGGACTCCAGGGCCTCTTGCTGGCGCGAACGCACGTTCATTGCCCCGCCCGGGTGGCGATGCTGTCATGCCGCCTTCCCCGAGGAGGACCGCGTCCCGTGAGCCTGGCGAAGAAGCTGAACCTCAAGCAGGACATGAAGGCCCGAGTCCTCGGCAAGCCCAAGGGCGTCGACCTCGACGATGTGGTGACGACTTCCTCCGTGAAGGCGGAAGGGCTGCTGCTCTTCGTGACGCGGATGGAGGACGTGGACACGAAGTGCGCGCCCGTCATCGCCGCGGCGAAGGAGGACCGCGTCGCGTGGGTGGCGTACCCAAAGGCGGGGCAGCTCGACACGGACCTCAACCGGGACATCCTCGCCAGGCGCCTGGAGCAGGAGGGAATCCAGGCCGTGCGACAGGTGGCCATCGACACGGTCTGGAGCGCCCTGCGCTTCCGCCCGGGGACGTGAGCGCGTCGCGCCGAGGTGTCGGAATTTCGTCGTGATGAAGGGATGCTTCCCGTGGCGCGAGGAGCGGCATGTTTGACTGACCGCTCTTCTCGTTCCTGGAGGTTGTCATGCCCTACGTCGATGGATTCGTCCTGCCAATGCCCACGAAGAACCTCGCCGCCTACCGCAAGATTGCGCGCAAGGCCGGCAAGATCTGGCGCGAGCACGGCGCGCTCCAGTACACCGAGTGCGTCGCCGATGACATCGCCGAAGCCCCGCTCGCCCTGTTCGCCAAGAGCGTGAAGCGCAAGCCCGGGGAGACGGTGGTGTTCTCCTTCATCGTCTATGCGTCGAAGGCCGACCGCAATCGCATCAACAAGCTGGTCATGAAGGACCCCCGCCTGAGTGGCATGCAGAGCATGCCCTTCGACATGAAGCGGATGATGTACGGCGGCTTCAAGCCCATCGTCTCGCTCTAGAAAACCTCAGCGGCGTCCGGCGGGTGGGAGGGAAGGCCCGCCGGACACCGTGAGGGACTACGGAATTTCCAGGGCGCGAAGCACCGTGGATTCCGAGTCCGGGGCTCGCACGCGCAACAGGAGCGCGGCGCCCGACTTCACAGAGGACAGGGTGTTGGCCGCGTCAGACGCGCTGGACACCTTGTCGTCACCCACCTGCACCAGCACCATGCCGGGCATCAGGCCCGCGCGCTCGGCGGGGCTGCCGGGCTCCACTTCCATGATTTGAGCGCCGCCGCCTTCCGCGTCACGCAGGCTGATGCCCAGCTTGCGCGTGGCGGGAGCGGTGAAGTTGCGCGGCGTGACTTCCTCCTCGCCGCGCTGGGCCGGACGCGTTCCGAGCGTCACCTCCAGCGACAGGGGCTTGCCACCGCGCACCAGCTCCACCTTCACGCGGCTGTCGGGCTTGAGCAGCGCCACGGCGCGGGTGAGCGTTCCGGCGGACTCCACCGCGCGGCCACCGACGGAGGTGATGATGTCCTCTTCCTTGAGGCCCGCGCGGTCGCCAGGGCCCCCTCGGCTGATGCCGGACACGACGGCGCCCTTGGCCGCGTCGACCTTGAGCGCGCGCGCCAATTCCGGCGTGAGGTCCTGGATGGCCAGGCCCAGGTAGCCACGGCGCACCGCGCCCGTCTCCTGGAGCTGGGGCAACAGCGCGCGGATGAGGTTGCTGGGCACCGCGAAGCCGATGCCGCTGGCGCCGCCGATGATGGCGGTGTTCATGCCCACCACTTCGCCCTTCATGTTGAAGAGCGGGCCGCCGGAGTTGCCGGGGTTGATGGCGGCGTCCGTCTGGAGGAAGTCGTCATAGGGGCCGGAGTGGATGTCGCGAGCGCGCGCGGAGAGGATGCCGGCGCTGACGCTGGAGTCCAGGCCGAACGGGTTGCCGATGGCCATCACCGCGTCGCCCACGCGCACCGCGTCCGAGTCACCCAGCGGCACGAAGGGCAGGTTGTTCGGCGCGCCCTTGAGCTTGAGCAGCGCGACATCGGTGAGCGGGTCTCTGCCCAGCACCTCCGCGTCGAACGAGCGGCCATCCTCCAGCTTCACGCGCACCGCGTCCGCGCCCTCCACCACATGGTTGTTGGTGAGGACGGTGCCCGTCGCGTCGATGATGAAGCCCGAGCCCAGGCCCTGGCGCGGCTGCGGATTGCCCTGCATGCCCGGCGGCATGCCGAAGCGCTCCGCGAAGCCCGGAGGCAGGCCCTGCATGCCCGACATGCGCTTGGGGCGGGCCTGCACTTCGACATAGACGACGGAGCCCTTCACCGAGTCGACGAGTGGCGCCAGCGAGGTGACGGTGCCGGACGTCGCGGGATTGAAGCGCGCGGGCTGCACGGGCGCGCCGGAGGGCGTCGCGGCGGCCGTCGCGGTGGCGGCGACCGTGGCGGTCGCTTGAGAGGAATTGGAGGCACCCAGGGCCTGGGCCTGTCCGCACGCGAAGCCCAGCGTCGCGGCGGGCAGGAGGGCCAGGGCACCGAGGAAACGGCGAGAGGGGAGCGAGCAGGCCATCGTTCGTTCTCCGTGAGGCCGGAGGCGTTCCGGCCAGGAAAGAGTGTTTGAGAATCGGCCCGGACGTGGGGAGGACGCGGAGCGGCTCCCCCTGGAGGTGGAAAGGTGTGCCGCTGGTCGTCCCCCGACTCCCGACGGCTGCCATTGCTCGGGGCTCGTTCCGCGAGTCCCCACATCCGAACCGATGCCAGACACCTGTGCACGTGCCGGGCCAGGGCTCCGCGCGGGGGGCTCTCCTCTGAGAGTGGGAGCCGCGGGGCAGGAAGCGCGGGGCAATGTGCCCCGCTCGGGGCAAATGTCCCCGGGGCGAAGTGCCTCCTTCTCCTGGGGAATGAAGTGGCACGTCGAATGCTCTGCCCGGACCCGCTCGCACCCACGTTCCGGCCTTCATCGTGGAGGCTGGAGAGAGGGCGGGCAGCCCACCGCGCTGGAAGGAGTCGACCTTTGATGGGGCCAGACGAAGAGCAGGAGCAGCAATCAGGAGCGCGGCCGTGGCCGCTCCTGGACCCGGAGCGAGGGCAGCGCCCGCGAGTGCTCGTCGCGGAGGATCAGCCGGAGATGCGCGCGTTGTTGCGCAGGGCGCTCAAGCGCCAGGGTTATGAGGTGGTGGAGGCGGCGGACGGGCCTGGGTTGGTGAAGGCCATCATCGATGGCCTGCTCGCGGACCAGACGCAGGTGCCGGACCTCATCATCACCGACGTGCGCATGCCGGGGTACTCGGGGCTGGAGGTGGTGGCGCGGCTGCGGCGCGAGGGCTGGACGACGCCGGTCATCCTCATCACCGCGTTTGGAGATGCGCAGCTGCATCGGGACGCGGAGCTGTTGGGCGCGGCGCGTGTGTTGGACAAGCCCTTCGCGATGGAGGACTTGTGCGCCACGGCGGAGGCGCTCGTTCCGCCGGTCCGCTGAGCGCCTGCCTGCCCGACGCGGGCGGGGATGGAAGCAGGTGTGCACTCTCGAAGGGTGCTCTCTCGAACCGCGTTGAGGCGAGCGCTCCTCGCCTTGCTCCCCCTGGTGCTGCTGGCGCTGGCGTTCATCGTGATGCGCCACGAGCTGCATGAGTTGCGAGGGGTGGACGTGGCCGAAGGGCTGGCGTCGATTCCTCGCGAGCGCATCGTGTTGGCGGTGGTGTGCGCGGCGTGCAACTACCTGGCGCTCACGCTCTATGACGTGCTGGCGCTGAAGCACCTGGGGCGCAGGCTGCCCTATCGGCAGGTGGGGTTCACGGCGTTCGTGGGCTACGCGTTCGGCCACAACATCGGCATGTCGTTCCTCACGGGAGGGGGCGTTCGCTACCGGCTGTATTCGGCGCGGGGGTTGACGGCGCTGGATGTGGCGCAGGTGGGGACGTTCAACGCGCTGACGTTCTGGGTGGGGTTGTTGGCGGTGGCGGGTGTGGCGCTGGTGGTG
>NZ_JABUMQ010000402.1:0-8939 GCF_013336645.1 Myxococcus sp. CA039A
GAGCGGTGGGGCGGCTCAGCGTCTCGCGGAGCGCCTTCTTGCTGACCTTGCCGACGCCCGTCTTGGGGAACGTCTCGACGAACTCGACCCGGTCCGGAATCTTGAAGGCCGCCAGCCCCCGCTCCCGCAGGAACGCGGTCAGCGACGTGGCGGCGGGAGGCGTGCCCCGGGGGATGACGAACGCGCAGGTGCGCTCACCCAGGAAGGCATCCGGCATGGAGACGACGGCCGCGTCGTGGACCTCCGGATGCGCCAGGAGGTGGTTCTCCACTTCCTCCGCCGCGACCTTGTCGCCGCCCCGGTTGATCTGATCCTTCGCGCGGCCCTCCACCACGAGGTAGCCGTCCGCGGTCATCCGCACCAGGTCTCCGGTGCAGTAGAAGCCGTCGGACGTGAAGGCGCGAGCGTTGTGCGCCTCCGCCTTGTAGTAGCCGCGAATGGTGTACGGCCCGCGCGTGAGCAACTGGCCCGTCTCACCCGTCGCCACGTCCTGGCCGTCCTCGTCGACGATGCGAACCTCGTCGTCCACGCTGATGGGGCGGCCCTGCGTGTTGACGATGAGTTCCTCGGAGTCGTCCAGGCGCGTGTAGTTGACCAGTCCCTCGGCCATGCCGAAGACCTGCTGCACCGTGCAGCCCAGCGCGGGCTTCACGCGCGCGGCGGCCTCGGCGCTGAACTTCGCGCCGCCCACCTGGAGCACGCGCAGGCTGGACAGGTCATGCCGGCGCGCCTTGGCCGCGTCCAGCCACACCATGGCCAGCGGAGGCACCAGCGCGGTGATGGTGACCTTCTCCTTCTCGATGAGCGGGAAGGCCACGTCGGGGCTCGGGTGCAGGGCCAGCACCGAGGTGCCTCCCGCGTAGAACGTGCCGAACACGCCCGGCGAACTCATGGGGAAGTTGTGCGCGGCGGGCAGCGCGCAGAGGTACACGCTCGATGCGTCCAGCTGGCAGATCTCCGCGCTGGCCCGCAGGCTGTACAGGTAGTCGTCGTGCGTGCGGGGAATCAGCTTGGGCACGCCCGTGCTGCCGCCGGAGAGCTGGAAGAAGGCGACGTCGTCGGGACGCGGCTCCGTCAGCTCCACGGGCGAGTCGGCATACAGGCTCTCCAGCGACGTGAAGGGCCCCGCGTCTCCCACGACGATGACGTGCCGGAGCGACGGCGTCTTCGCCTGCACGCTGGTGGCGAGGTTGCGATAGTCGAAGCCGCCGTGCCGGTCGGCGATGACGTATGCGACCGCCTCGGTGAACTCGCAGAAGTAGCCGATCTCCGAGGCGCGGTGCGCGGGCAGCGCGAAGACGGGCAGGGCCCCCAGTCGGAAGAGGGCGAAGCACACCTCGTGGAACGCGCCGATGTTGGGCAACTGCACCACCACGCGGTCCCGGGGCTGGATGCCCAGGCCCTTCAAGCCCGCGGCGAGCCGGTCCACGCGCGCGTCCAGCTCGCGGTACGTCCAGCGCTCCTTGCCGGACACCAGCGCGGTGCGCTCGCCATGACGCTCGGCGCGCTCGCGCAGCATCCGTCCGAAGGTCTCACCCTTCCAGTAGCCCGCGCGGCGGTAGCGCTCGGCGTAATCCTGGGGCCACGTGGGGCAGCCGGGCAGCCGGGAGTCGCCCTGGCTCACGGCTTCACCTCGACGCCCTGACCCAGGCCCATGGCGACCAGCATCGTCCGGAACTTCGCCTCGGTCTCCGCCAGCTCCGACTCCGGCTTGGAGCCCGCGACGATGCCCGCGCCCGCGAACAGCCGCAGCGAGTTCTCGTCCGCCTCCGCGCAGCGGATGGTCACCGCCCACTGGCCGTCACCATTCACATCGCACCAACCCACGGTGCCCGTGTAGTAGCCGCGGTCAAATGGCTCGATGTGGCCGATGGTCGCGTGCGCCAGCTCCGTCGGGTAGCCACAGACGGCCGGGGTGGGGTGGAGCGCGACGGCGAGCGTCAGCGACGTAATGGACGGGTCCGCCAGCTCTCCCACGATGCGGCTGGACAGGTGCCACATCGTCTGGGTGCTGACGAGCGACGGCTTCGCGGGCACATCCAGCGTCTTGCAGAACGGCCGCATGGCCTCCGCCACCGCGTCGATGACCACCGCGTGCTCGTGCAAATCCTTGGGGGACTGGAGCAGGGCCGCCGCGCGAGCCTGGTCCTCCACCGGGTCCGGGCTGCGCGGAATCGAGCCCGCAAGCGGGTTGGCCAGCACCTGCATTCCCGAGCGGGACACCAAGAGCTCCGGGCTCGCGCCAATCAGCGTGCGCCGACCCTCGCCGGGCATCAGCCCCGGGCGCGTGGGCAGGTCCGCCGCGAAGGTGTAACCGGACGGGTTGCGCCGGGCCAGGTTGTGCAAGAGCCGCTGCAGGTCGATGGGCGTCGTGGAGCTCAGGTGCAGCGAGCGCGACAGCACGACTTTGCGCAACGGGCCGCTCTCCATCAGCTTCAGCGCCTGCGCCACGCCGTCCAGGTATGCGGCCGGCTCCGGCACGGGCTGCACGGTGTAGCGCGTGGGCACGCCCTGGTGGGGCATCGCCACGTCGTCGAATACGAGAGGCCCCGCGCGCTGGATGGTCATCGGCACCACGAGCTGCGCCGGGACGCGCCCGTCGAAGGGCACCGCGCCCACCGCCACCGGGATGTCGTGGTCCGCCTGCCGCGCCTCGCTGAGCACCGCCGCCACGCGCTCGGGCAGCCGCGCGAGCGAGCTCGTCCCGCCCACGTGCGGCACCGTGGCGAAGGTGCCCTGCGCCAGCAACGTGCGGCGGGGTGAGGCGAAGAAGAATGAGGAGCCCGCTTCGTAGCTCTCGAGCAACTGCGCGGCCAGCTTCTGGGTTGCCACTGCGCGTTCGGTCGTCTTCACAGCCAACCTCCTGTTCCGAAGGCCACGCCCTCGTCGCGGGCGCGGCCCTGGAGCAAACCTGTCGTTTCAATCCTGAAACAAAGAATCCATCTCAACTTCGAGCCACCCGGGCGCCGGGTGGAGGAGGGCACGGGCTCAGACGCCCAGCGTGGCGCCGCCGTCGACACAGAGGTCGTGCATGGTGATGTGTCGCGCGCGGTCCGACGCGAGGAACTGCACCGCCTCCGCGATGTCCCGGGGCGTGGCGATGCGCCGCAGGGGAATGCCCACGCGGAACGTCTCCGAGGCTCCGGCGATGACGGCCTCGGCGCCGTGCTCGTCCTTCCACATGCCCCGCTGCATGGCCGTGTCGGTGGAGCCCGGAGACACCACGTTGCAGCGGATGCCGTACTGAGCCAGCTCCAGGCCCAGGCACTTGGTGAACATGGTGGACGCGGCCTTGGACGCGGCATACGCGGCCATCTGCATCCGGGGTGTCCCCGCGGCATTGGAGCCGACGGTGACGATGACCCCCGCGCGGCGAGGCACCATGCGCCGGGCCACCGCGCGCGAGACATGGAACACCCCGTTCGTGTTCACCCCGAACGTCGTGGCCCAGTCCTCGTCGCTGAGCGACACCACCGGATTCATCCGCAGCACCCCCGCGACGTTGACGAGCGTGTGGATGGGCCCCAGCTCCTTCTCGATGCGCTCCACGACGGTCTCCACCGCGGAGGCGTCACTCACGCTCACGGGCCAGGCCGTGGCCCGCTGGCCTTTGCCGCGCAGCTCCGCCACCAGCGACAGCAGGCCCTCCGCGTTCGTGTCGAGCGCGGCGATGGTCGCTTCACCGGCCAACACCCGCGCGACCTCGGCGCCAATGCCTTGCGCGGCACCCGTCACCAGTGCCACTCGCGGTGTGTCTCCCATCGGGGCCTTCTCCTGCCGGTACCCGAGGGGTCCGAGGTAAAAGTGGGATAATGAGAATGGTTCTCATTATCGTTATTGGGCGACTAAGTGCCATGTGCGCCGCGCGGTGTCAAGAGTGCTGAGACTCCGGGGCGAATGCGTTGACGCGTTTCCACCCGGGCGGGGGTGATGCAATGTGGGGAGTGAGTGGGTTCTGATTCGCGTGGGCGCGAGAGCGTCTGGGTGAGCCATGGGGGATGCCATGTCACACGCTGCGCTGCTGTCCGAAGTCTCGCTCTTCGCTGGACTGGAGGACGAAGCCCTGGACAGCCTTTCCTCGCTGCTGCGTCCGCGGCGTTTCGCGCGAGGCGAGGTTGTCTTCCATCAGGGAGACGTGGGGACGTCGCTGTTCATCATCCGGCGCGGTGAGATTGACATCCGGCTGAGCTCGCCCGACGGCAAGGAAGTCATTCTCTCGTTGCTGGGGCGGGGGGACTTTTTCGGGGAGCTGGCGTTGCTGGATGGAGAGCCCCGGTCCACGGATGCCGTCGCGCGCGAGGAGTCGGAGCTGCTGACCCTCCAGAGGGAGGACTTCCGCCGGTTCCTGGAGACCCGTCCGGGTGTCTCGCTGGGCTTGCTGGCGACCTTGAGCCAGATGGTCAGGCATGTCACCCAGCTGGTTCATGACACCCATTTCCTGGATGCGCGGGAGCGGCTGGTTCGGGTGTTGCTTGACCTGGGGAGGGAGCAGGGTGTTCACGGGCCCGGAGGTGTGGTCATCCCTTGCAACCTCACGCAGACAGACCTGGCGAACCTCTGCGGGTTGACCCGGGAGAGCACCAACAAGTGGCTGCGCTTCTATGTGCGCGAGGGATTGCTGTCCTACGAGGGGGGAGTCATCACCCTGGTCCATCCCGAGCGCCTGGGTAGGGAAACCCCTTAGTACCGCTGGGCATTCGGGATGTGAAGCCGTTCACTGCGGCATATTTCAAAGGCGTCTAGGTTTGTCATGCGGCTCCACCGTGGAGGCAGCATGGCGCGTCTGGCTTCCCCAGGTCCCTGTTCGACTCAGACTTCCGAGCCTGGGGAATCGTCCCCGCGCGTGGGCGCCACGATTCCCGCGCCCGAGGCGTCGCCGGTGGGGCCCGCTCCACTCCCGGTGTGGACGCGGTTCCTGCCCGCGGGCCGCGTGGTGGTTCGCGAGGGAGACCCGGGTTCGTCGATGTTCGTCATCCTGGAAGGCAAGGTGGGCGTGTACCGGGAGGCCGGGAGGCGCGAGGCCCGCCTGGTGACGCAGCTTTCGGGCGGCGGCTTCTTCGGAGAGCTGGCGATGATGGCGAAGTGTCCCCGGACCGCGAGCGTCGTCACGCTGGAGCGGACGGTGCTGCGGGAGCTGTCTCACACGGGCCTGTCGCTGACGGGCTCGCGCTACGGACTGGACGCTCCGGTGGTCGCCATGCGGTGTCGCGAGAGGCTGCTCGCGGATGCCTTGTGCGGCAGTCCCGTGTTGAGCGAGTTGTCGCCGGAGCTGTGGGCGCAGCTGGGCAGCGCGCTCGTCCCCTGCGCGGTGGAGGCCGGTGCGCAACTGCTCACCTACGGCCAGCCAGGTGAGGCGCTCTACATCCTGTTGCGCGGCCGCTGCGGCGTCTTCCACACGCACGCGGATGGGCACACGACGGCGTATCCCGACATGGTGGAGGGAGACCTCTTCGGCGAGGTCTCCCTGCTGCGAGGGCACCGGGCCACGGCGACGGTGAAGGCCCTGACGCCCTGCACGCTGCTGCGGTTGGACCGGGACGTGTTCCGCAAGCACTTCTGGGGGCAGGCGGAGATGCGACGCGCGCTCGTGCGGCTGGGACTGGCGCGCATGCACCGGACGATGGACGTCATCGCCAATCCCGGGGGCTGATTACAGGGCGTAGCCGAGCGTCACTCCGAGCACGTGCGCGGAGCCGGAGTAGGTTCCGTCAATGCCCGGCGCGGTGCTCTCCGTGTCCGCGAGGAAGACGAACTGGTAGCCCACGTCCGCGCGCAGGCCGGCCGTGGTGGTGTAGCCCGCGCCGATGGCCACCTTGTAGCGGTCCGCGTCCGGAAGGTCCGGCGTCAGCGTGTCCGAGGGGCTCGGCGACAGGTCGGCCACCAGTCCCGCGCGCGCCTGGAGCTGGGGCGTGACGGCGTACTCGGCGCCCAGGTGGTACTTGATCTTCGTCGACCAGCTCTTGGCCAACGGGTTGTTGAGCTGCGGCGTGTCGGGGAAGGTGATGGCCAGCTCCTCGAAGCTGGACCAGTAGGTGACCTGGGCGTCCAGGGCCATGGTCAGCCGCTCCATCGGATAGAAGGCCAGGCCGATGGCGAGCGTGGCGGGGAAGGTGACGTCCGCGCTCACGCGCTGGTCCGACATGCGCTGCTGGAACTCCACGGGGATGTTCTGGAAGTCCGCCTTCCCCTCGAACGTGACGGCGACCGAGCTGCGGTAGTGCACGCCCAGCGTCAGCTCCCCGGGGAGCAGCTCCGCCTGGAGCCCCGCGTTGAAGCCCACTCCCCAGGCGCCGCCGCCCAGGTGGATGGAGCCCTCGCTCTCCAGGAAGTTCAGCGCCCGGCGGATCTCCACCGTGGAGCGCACGACGTCCACGCCCGCGCCCACGCGGACGGACTCGTGGAGCTGATACGCGACGGTGGGGTTGATGTAATACGCGGCGAGGTTCGACTCCTGCCCGCGGAAGCGCCCCACGAAGTCCTCTTCCCAGTGGCTGCGCGCGCCATAGGGCGTGTACGCACCCACGCCGAACGCGAGCTTCTCGAAGGGCCGAAACACCGCGAAGACATGCGGCGGTGGTGACAGCGTCAGCTTCTGTCCCTGCGTGGTGCCCCCCGTCGGCGTGAACTTCAGGCTCGGGAGGATTCCGGTGTCGCCCACGGTGATGTCCAACGTCTTCACGCCCAGGATGTTGGCCGCGTTGGAATAGATCGCGGACGAGTCCTCCAGCCACGCCGTGGCCGCGTTGCCCAGGCCCGTGGCGCGAGCGCTCTGCGTGTCGATCTGAAACCCCGCGGCGTGGCTGACACCAGCGGCGAGGAGCGTCATGAGTGAGAGCGTTGTTTTCATGGTCGGTTTGAAACGAGCACTATAGGACAGTCTGCTTTGGCGCAGTGCGCTGGTCATCCAGGCTTGAAGCAATTTTACGGATGCCCTGCCCTGAACGATGCATCCCCGGGTCAGTCGTACACCACGCGCCCAAGTGTGAACCCGTCATCCTTGGTAGGGGGCTGCGTGCATTTGCACAGGTTTTCTCAGTAAGACTTGTTTTACCTGGACTCCCCTCCCAGGCCCCTCGCCATGACCCAGCCACGCTCCCAGGACCTCCTCGTAGAGCGCAGCGTCACCCGTGCGGTGGAACCCCGCACCGACACGGAGCGCGCGGTCGCGCATATCTGGAGTGAGGTGTTGAACATCCCGCAGGTGGGCGCGCTCGACAGTTTCTTCGAGCTCGGTGGCCACTCCCTGCTTGCGACACAGGTGCTCTCGCGCATCCGGACGTCGTTGCGGGTGGAGCTGTCGCTTCAGGAGATGTTCGACCTGGTGACTGTATCGGCGCTGGCGGGACGTATCGATGCGCTGGTGGCGTTGCAGCCCGGAGAGGTGCTGGAGCCACTGCATCCCTCGCGTGAGGCGCGGCCGTCATCGCTGGTTCCGTGCGAGCGTCAGGCGGAGTTGTCGTTCGCGCAGCAGCGACTGTGGTTCCTGGACCAGTACGCACCGGGCAGCCCGCTCTACAACCTGCCAGCGGCGTTGCGGCTGGAGGGGACGCTCGACGTGGCGGCGCTGGAGCGGGCGTTCACGGAGCTGGTGTGTCGACATCAGTCGCTGCGCACGGTGTTTCCCGCGAGGGATGGGCGGCCGCTCCAGGTGGTGGCTCACGCGGGCAACGCGCCCATGGCCCTGGAAGTGGAGGACCTGCGCTACCTGCCGGAGTCGGAGCGTGAAGCCATCGGCTTGCGCACCGTGCGCGAGGAAGCTCGGCGGCCGTTCGACCTGGTCCGGGGTCCGCTTTTGCGCGCGCGGGTGTTGCGACTGACGGAGCGCGAGCATGTGGTCGTCGTCACGATGCACCACATCATCTCGGATGCGTGGTCCATCTCCGTGCTCATCCGGGAAGTGGTCGCGCTCTACGAGGCCTTCAGCGCGGGCCGGCCCTCGCCGCTGCCGGAGCTGCCCCTCCAGTACGCGGACCATGCGGTGCGGCAGCGCGAGCGGCTGCGAGGGGAGGCGCTGGAGCGACAGCTCTCGTGGTGGAGGCAGCGCCTGGAGGGCGCCCCGCCCGCGCTGGAGCTTCCGGCGGACCACCCTCGCATCGCCGGGGCCTCCAACCCGGGCGCGGTGCTCAAGGTGGAGCTGCCGGTGGGGCTGGTCCGCATGCTGCGTGGCTTCTGTCGTCAGGAGGGCGCCACGCTGTTCATGGGGCTCCTCGCGGGGCTTCAGGCGCTGCTGTCGCGGTACTCGGGGCAGGACGATATCTGCGTGGGGGCCCCTGTCGCGGGACGCACCTCTCCGGAAACGGAAGGACTCATCGGCTTCTTCGTGAACACGCTGGTGCTGCGCACCAAGCTGGACGGAGACCCGACGTTCCGTGAGCTGATGTCTCGCGTGCGTGAGACGACGCTGGGGGCGTACTCGCACCAGGACGTGCCCTTCGAGAAGCTGGTGGAGGCGCTCCAGCCGGAGCGCCAGCCCAAGCGCTCGCCGTTCTTCGAGGTGGCGCTGGTCCTGGTCAATACCCCCATGGCCGCGCTGGAGAGTCCGGGGCTGCGCTTTCGTCCGCTGGATGTGGACAGCGGCACCTCGAAGTTCGACTTCACGCTGACGCTGAGCGAGTCGCCCACGGGGCTGTCGGGGATGCTGGAGTACCGCACCGACCTCTACGAGCCCGCGACCGCGGAGCGCCTGGTGGCGCATCTGGAGCGCTTGCTGGAGCGAGCGGTGGTGGCGCCTCACCTGCGCCTGTCCGAGCTGTCCCTCGTGACGGAGCTGGACCGACACCTCGTGCTGGAGACGTGGAACGCGACGACCGTCGAATCACGCATCGAGGTCTGCGCGCACGAGTTGGTGGAGGCGCAGGCGGGGAGGACGCCGGAGGCGGTGGCGGTGGTGTTCGAAGGGGAGGAGCTGACGTACGCGCAGTTGGAGAAGCGAGCGAATC
>NZ_JABUMQ010000403.1:0-8910 GCF_013336645.1 Myxococcus sp. CA039A
GTGCCAGGGGTGGGGACCTCATGGCACGCCTTGTGGGGTCGCGTGCTCCCACTGGGGAGTGGTGAGCGCGCATCGCGAGCCGCTGGCAAGACGCGTGGATGGGGGTCCGCGCGACTCGCCGGTCGGACGGGTCGGCATTGTTTGTGGGGGTGGTAGCGAAAAAACGAGTGGGTCCGCGGGGGGAGCGCCTACGGGGGTGGGCGCTCCTCCCGTGTTGTTTTTCAGTGGGCGTCCGACCAGCTCCGCCCCGCGCCGACATCCACCTTGAGCGGCACCTTCAGCGTGGCCACGCCCGCCATGCCGCGCGTCACCAGCGCCTTCACCTGCTCCACTTCCGCGTCGGGTGCCTCCAGCAGGAGTTCGTCGTGGACCTGAAGGAGCATCAGCGTGCGCAGGCCCTGGGCACGCAGGTCCGCGTCCACCACCAGCATGGCCTTCTTGATGAGGTCCGCGGCGGTGCCTTGAATCGGCATGTTGATGGCGGCGCGCTCGGCGGCCTGGGCCACGCCCCGGTTCTTCGAGTTCAGGTCCGCCATGTAGCGCCGGCGGCCGTAGAGCGTCTCCACGTAGCCCGTCTTGCGCGCCGTGTTGACGGTCTCCTCCAGGTAGCGGCGGATGCCCGCGTAGCGGATGAAGTAGCGCTCGATGATGTCGCGCGCCGTCTCCTGGGGGATGCCCAGCCGGGTGGCCAGGCCGTGGGGTGACAGGCCGTAGGCGATGCCGAAGTTCACCATCTTCGCCACCCGGCGCTGCTCGCGGTCCACCTGGTCGGGCGCGACGCCAAACACCTCGGCGGCGGTGCGGCTGTGGACGTCCTCGTCGTTGCGGAACGCCTCCACGAGCACGGCGTCATCCGCGATATGGGCCAACAGGCGCAGCTCCACCTGGCTGTAGTCCGCGCTGACCAGTTGGTGGCCCGGGGCGGCCACGAAGGCGCGGCGAATCTCGCGGCCCAGCTCCGTGCGCACGGGGATGTTCTGGAGGTTGGGGTCGGTGGACGACAGGCGGCCGGTGGCGGTGGCCGCCTGGTGGTACGTCGTGTGGATGCGCCCGTCGGGGGCCACCAGCGTGGGCAGCGTGTCCAGGTACGTGCTCTTGAGCTTGGACAGGCTGCGGTACTCGATGATGGCGCCAGGCAGCGGGTGGTCCTCGGCCAGCTTCTCCAGCACCTCCTGGTCCGCGGAGGGGCCCGTCTTGCCGCGCTTGATGATGGGCAGGTTCAGCTCGGTGAAGAGCACCTGGACCAGCTGCGGGTTGGAGCCGATGTTGAACTCGTGGCCCGCGTGCTTGTAGACCTCCTTCACCTGCGCCTCGACGGCCGCGTCCACCTTCACGGAGATGCGCGCCAGCTCCACCGTGTCCAGGCTCACGCCCCGCTGCTCCATCCGCGCGAGGATGGGCAAGAGCGGCAGCTCCAGCTCCCGCGCCAGCTGCGCGAGCTTCGCCTCCTCCAGCTCCTTCCAAAGCTCCGGGGCCAGCCTGCGCGCCGCCTCCGCGCGCACCGCGAAGCCCGAGGCGACCTCTTCCGGCGAATGGTCCGCCAGCGCCCTGTCCTTCTTGCCCCGCTTGCCTTCCGCCGCCGCGGGAAGCGCGGGCAGCTCCGTGGCCAGCCGCTCGCGCGCCAGGTCCGCCAGCGCGTGCTCGCGCCGTGAGGGATTGAGCAGGTAGCTCAAGAGCTCCACGTCGTCGTGCGCCCCGGCCAGGGTGAGGCCCTCGTTGGCCAGCACCAGTGTGAGGGCCTTGAGGTCATGCCCTCCCTTCTTCACCGCCGGGTCCTCCAACACGCCTCGGAACGCGGCGGTGAAGGACTCGGGCCGCACCTGCGTGGCGCCCAGCACCGCGTGGCGCAGCGGCACGTAGCGCGTGCTCGCATCCGGCAACGCCACGCCCAGGCCCACCAGCTTCGAGGCGAAGGGCATGCCCTCGTAGGCCGGAATCAGGCTGACCGAGCCCGCGGCGCGCACAGCCTCCGCCAGGGCCTGGAGCTCCGCGTCGGTGCCCACCAGCGTCGTGGTGACGGCCAGGGGCGCGGGCTTCTCCTTCGCGGGTTCGGAGGACTCGGGCAGGCCCTGCTGGGGCAGGTCCTTGAGCAGCGCGTAGAACTCCAGCTCCGTGAAGAGCTCCCGCGCGCGCGCGGAGTCCACCTCCTTGCGGGTCAGCTCCGCCACGCGCACGTCGAGCGGCAGGTCCGTCTTGAAGGTCACCAGCCGCCGGGCGAGCAGGAGGCTCTCCCTATGCGAGGCGAGGTTCTCCCGAACCTTCGGCTTCTTCACCTCGTCCAGCCGGGACAGGAGGGTGTCCACGTCACCGAACTGCTGGATGAGCTCCGTGGCCGTCTTGGGGCCGATGCCCGGCACCTTGGCCACGTTGTCCACCGCGTCGCCGATGAGCGCCAGGTAGTCGCGCATCTGCCGGGGCTCGATTCCCAGCCGCTCCTTCACGTCCTCGGGCCGGGTGTGCACGTCCTTCATCGGGTCGAAGAGGCGCACGTCCTCGTCGACAATCTGGATGAAGTCCTTGTCCCCGGTGACGACCTGGACGCAGAAGCCCTCGGCCTTCGCCTTGTGGGCCAGGGTGCCGATGACGTCGTCCGCTTCCCAGCCCGCGAACTCCAGGATGGGCAGGTTGAGCGCCTCCACCACGCGGCGGATGAGCGCGAACTGAGGGACCAGGTCTTCGGGCGGCCCTTCGCGGTGGGCCTTGTAGTTGGGGTCTATCTTCTGGCGCTCGGTGCGGCTCTCCTTGTCGAAGGCGAGCGCCACGTGCGTGGGCTTCAAGTCCCGCAGGGACTTGAGCACCATGCGCGTGAAGCCGAGCACGGCGTTGGTGGGCACGCCCTTGCTCGACGTGAGCGGCGGAATCGCGTGGTAGGCGCGGAAGATGAAGCCGGACGCGTCGATGAGGACCAGGGTGGGCGCGGTGCGCGGGGGGCTGGTGTCGGCCATGCCCCCGTGCCTAGCGCGCCCGTCCCGCCCTGTCCAACTCGCTCGCTAGGGGCAGCTCCACTCCTTCTTCTTCGCGACGACCAGCTCCTCCACGCCGTCACCCTTGACGGCGAAGTCCAGCACCGCCGCCATGTCCGGGCAGCCGCCCGCCTGACGGAACGCGGAGAGCGCCGTGGCGGAGCAGAACCCCGCCGCCTTGTTCAGGTCCGGGTTGCCCGCGTAGAAGCCGAAGCCCAGCTTCCACATCCGGCACGCACGGCGCTTGTCGTCGCGGTCCGCCCAGTGCTTGCCGCGCTGGTACGACTTGTCCGCCATGTCCGCGAGGATGCTGCGCCGGTAGAACGACGGCTTGGGCTCCGCCAGGTCCAGCATCAGCGACTTGTCCACCTCCAGCGCCTCGCGCAGCGGCTCGGCGGCCTTCTCCGGGTCATCCGCGGCCAGGTAGCTCTGGCCACCCTTGAAGAGCTGATCCACCGTGGACATCGTCTTGAGCATCTCGTCCGCCTGGGCGTGGAACTGCGCGGACTCGGAGCTGGCGCGCAGCTTCTGCAGGGTGGCCAGCGCCTCGCTGCCACGGCCGGCCCAGTAGTCCATCATCGCCGCCTGCATCAGCTTGTTCGGGTAGCGGCCCTTCACCGCCTCGAGCACCACCGTCTTCGGGTCCGTGGGCAGGTTGTCGCGGTTGAGCACCTCCGCCACCGGACACGTCCAGGGAATCGAGTTGGGGTCCAGCTTGATGCGCGAGATGAGGAACTTCACGAAGAGCGGATCCTTGGGCCGCCACTCGTTCTTCTTCAGGCGCCCTTCCAGCCTCACCTCGTAGCCGAGCGGCGGCTGCAGGTCGTCACGCGGCTGGTTCTGGCACCACACCGCCATGTACGTCTGGCAGCGAGGCACCGCCGCGCTCCACTGCGAGTCGCGCAGGTAGCGCTTGCAGTCGTCCAGCGCGCGCTTCGTCACCTGCTCGGCGGCCTCGGCGGCCTTGGCGCGGGCGCGGCGGAAGTACTCGCTCTCCTTCGGAATCTTGCGGAAGGAGTCCAGCGCCTCCTCGGGCTTGAGGCGCTGCTGCAGCTTCTCTCCCATGGAGAAGTGCTCGAACGCGTCCTTCTCCAGCTTGATGCGCCGGATGAGGGTGTTGGCGTCGGTGTTGATGGGGTCCAGGTCCAGCACCTGCGAGCAGATCTGCTCGGCCTTGACCCAGTTGGGGGGCCCCAGTTCGCTGGAGGCATAGGAGCGGCACTCGCTGAGCAGCTCCGACACCTGCTGCGCGGGGTCGACGACGGCCCCGGTGCCCATGGGGCCTCCGGGGTCCACGGCCGTCTCGGGCATCAGCGCCTTGCCCAGCGCCGCCAGCAGCAGCACGCCCACCAGGCCGCCTCCGGCGATGAACAGCTTCTTGCGCCGGGCCTCCGGGTCCGCGCCGCCACCCTGCGCGTTGTCACGCCGCCGCGACGGGGGCGCCGAGCCCGCGCCTCGGCGGGCCGGAGCGTCGGCCTGGGGCGTCTCGAACGTCATCTCCACCACGCCGAACTGGAGCTGGTCCCCGGGCTCCAGGTCCACCGGCTCCGGGCCCAGCGGGTCGCCGTTGAGCAGCGTGCCGTTGGCACTGCCCAGGTCGCGCACCCGCACCCCGCCGCCGACCGACTCCAGCTCCGCGTGCTTCCGGCTGACCGAGTCGTCTTCCAGGATGATGCCCGCGGGAGGAAGGCGCCCCACGAGCACCTTGCCCTTGAGCGGGAAGGTCTTCCCCGCCCACGGCCCCACGGTGCCCCGCAGCAGGGGCCCACCGCCACCGGGAGGACCGCCCACGGGCCTGGGAGGCCGCTTCGCCGGTCCCGCACCCGTGGCACCAGCGGGCTTCGCCTTGATGCTGGGCAGGGCCCGGGTGGCGCGAGCACCGCCGCCCTCCGCGCCCACGGGCATGGCCTCCGCGCCCGCGGGCTTGGAGGCGCGCCGCGCGCCGGTGGCCCTACCAGGCGCCGCCTTGAGGCTCAGCGTGTAGTCGCCAAGAATGACTTCGGACTGAGGCGTGAGCGCGGTGGGCTCGGCGATGCGCTCGCCGTCCACGAAGGTGCCGTTGGCACTGCCCAGGTCCTCGATGAAGACCGTCCCCGCCTCGGAGAAGACGCGCGCGTGCGTGCGCGAAACCCCTCCCTCGGTGAGAAGGACCTCACAGCCCTGCTGGCGGCCCAGCTTCAGCTCGCCGGCGACTTCGTACTCGTTTTCCGTGCCATCGGGCAGACGGACGACCAGTGTGGACATGGCGCGTCAGTCCTCGCGGAAGATGCTCATGTTGACGGGGATGCCCTTGCGCTGAAGCTCGTCATAGAACTTCGGCACGAAGCCGGACGCCACGAAGCGGCCACGCACCTTGTGGTCCTCCGTGAAGCCGTCCTGCTTGTAATAGAAGATGTCCTGGAGCGTGACGATGTCGACCTCCATGCCGGACACCTCCGTGACGTAGCAGATCTTCCGCGTACCGTCCGAGAAGCGCGTCTGCTGCACGATCATGTGCACCGCGCTGGCAATCTGCTCTCGGATGGCCTTCACCGGCAGCTCCATGCCGGACATCAGCACCATCGTCTCCAACCGGGCGATGGCGTCGCGCGGCGTGTTGGCGTGCAGCGTGGTGAGCGAGCCGTCGTGGCCCGTGTTCATGGCCTGGAGCATGTCCAGCGTCTCGCCCGAGCGGCACTCGCCCACGACGATGCGGTCCGGCCGCATGCGCAGGCAGTTCTTCACCAGGTCTCGGATGGTGATGGCGCCCTTGCCTTCGAGGTTGGGCGGGCGGCTCTCCAACTGCACCCAGTGGTCCTGGGGAAGCTGCAGCTCCGCGGCGTCCTCGACGGTGACGATGCGCTCACTGTCGGGGATGAACGAGCTGATGATGTTGAGCGTCGTCGTCTTCCCGGAGCCCGTGCCGCCGGAGATGACGATGTTGCGCCGCGCCTTGACGCACATCTCCAGGAACTCGGCCATCTGCGCGGTGAGCGTCTTGTACTTCACCAGGTCCGAGATCTTCAGCGAGTCCTTCTTGAACTTGCGGATGGTGATGCAAGGGCCCTTCAGCGCCAGCGGAGGGATGATGGCGTTGACGCGACTGCCGTCCTTCAAGCGCGCGTCCACCAGCGGGCTGGACTCGTCGATGCGGCGGCCGATGGGCGCCACGATTCGCTCGATGACGCCGAGCACGGCCTGATTCGAGGAGAAGGTCTTCTCCGACAGCGTCAGCTGGCCCTTGCGCTCGATGTAGATCTGGTTGGCGTGGTTCACCATGATCTCGCTGATTTCATCCGACGCGAGGAACGCCTCGAGGGGCCCCAGGCCCAGCGCCTCGTTGATGACGTCGGTGAGCAGCTCCTCGCGGTCCACGTCCTCCGGAAGCTCTCCGTCCGCTTCCATCTGGTCGATGATGTCGCGGATGGCCTTCTCGGTCCGGCGCCACAGCTCGTCGTCGCCGAGCCGGTCCATGTCCATGCGACGCAGGTCGAGGTACTCGATGAGCCGGTCGTGGATTTCCTTCTGGAGTCGCGTGTAGCGCTCCATCCGGGGGTCCACCTTCTTCTTGTTCTTCGCCAGGGCGGACGCCATGGACGCGGGCATGCGTCCGGCGACAGGAGCCTTGGCCGCGGGAGCCGGAGGCGGTTCCTCCTCGTACGGCTCCTCGTCCTCGTACTGCTCCTCCTCCTCGTACGGCTCTTCCTCACCCCCGTCGTCGTAGGCCTCCTCGGCCTGACCGGCGCGCGTCATCGCCGGACCCGCCTCCTCCACCAGCGGCTCCACGTTGATGATGTAGTCGCCGATGTAGATCTGGTCCGTCGGCTTCAGCACCTGTGGCGCGGCGATCTTCTTGCCGTTCACGAAGGTGCCGTTCGTGGACTTCATGTCCACGATGATGCACTTGCCATCCTTGGCGACGATGCGGGAGTGGTACTTCGAGACATTGCCCTTCGCGAGCATGATGTCATTGCCGGGCAGCCGACCGATGGTGATTTCCGGCTTGTGGTACTCACGCTGCTCGGTCCCGCCGCCCTTTTCCGCGAGGGTGATCAAAAACATGGGACGGATGCTAGCAAGCACCCCTTCCACCTCAAAGCGCCAGCCGCAGTCGACCTGCCCGCCCGCAAGGCGACGGGCCGGCATCCGCCCCGAAAAGGGAGGAAACCGGCCCGTCCAGGGGCCCCAGGGCCCCGACCCAAGGCGCCCCGAGGCGCCCGAGCATCAGTCGAAGATGTTGAAGTTCACCTCGGACCGAGCCTGCTTGTAGCGGCTCTTCACGTCCTCGATGATGGTGCGGACCTTGTCCGAGTCCGGGTTCACGATGCGTGGGGTCACGAAGATGACCAGCTCGCGCTTGGTGGAGTCGAACCCGCGGCTCTTGAAGAGCTCACCGATGATGGGGATGTGACCCAGACCGGGGATCTTCGAGATGGACTTCTGCTCGTCGTGGCTGAACACGCCGGACAGGACGATGGTCTCTCCGTGGCGCACGGTGACGTTCGTCTTCACCTTGCGGGTGCGGAAGCCGGGCACCGTGGACGAACCGCCGATGGACACGGCGACGGAGGTGTCGATTTCAGAGGCCTCCGCCTCGATCTCCGTCTGGATGTTGCCGTTGCGGTCCGCGGTGGGGCGCAGGTTCAGGATGACGCCGTACTTCTTGTACTCGATGGAGAACTGGTTGTTGGTGATGAGGGGGATGGGGACCTCGCCACCGGCCAGGAACTCCGCCTTCTCACCGCTGGCGCACACCAGCTTGGGCTGCGCGAGCAGGCGGCCGTAACCGTCGTTGCCCTGGAAGCCGATGGAGAAGTCCGCGCCCGCCGTCAGACCCAGGTTGGAGCCACCCTGCCCGAAGGTGCCCGGGAACAGCTCCTGCGTCACCGTGGCCGCGGCCGTCGCCGAGCCCGTGATATCCAACGGGTAGCGGATGCCGTAACGGTCGCGGCTGTTGCGGCGGATTTCGACGAACTGGACCTCGGAGAGAATCATCCGCTTGATGCCGACGACGAGCAGGTTCTCCACCTTCTCGCCAATGGCCTTGGTGATGAGCTCCGCCTTCTGGAGGTCCTGCTGGCTCTCCACCGAGCCCTCCAGGAAGATGGTCGCGCCCACGACGTTGGCCTGAACATTCTTCAGGCCCGCCTTCTGGAACGCCGCGTTCAGGTTCTGCGCCACCAGCTTCTTGGCGTTGGGGGCGATCTTCACGAACGACTTCACGTTCGGATAGAGGCTCACCACCTGGTCGATGCGGTCCGCGTCCTGCGTGGTGTACGCCTGACCGTCCAGGTAGATGCGGTCACCCACCATGCGGACGGAGACACCTTCGATTTCGCCCAGCAGGCGCTTGATCTCGGAGATGACCTCGTTGGGGTCCTGCTTGCGGACGTTCACGAGGTAGCTGACGCGCTGCCCCGTGGTCTTCCAGATGAGCAGCGTCGTCTTGCCCTCCGCCTGACCGGTGATGAGGAGCTGACCGGAGCCGAGCGTCTTCACCTCGGCGATGGACGGGTCGCCGAGGGCCACCTTGCTGAGGCCTGGAATCGTGAGAACCTTCTGGGCGCCTACCCCGAGGCTGACGCTGGTGCCATCCTGAGCCAGGGCGGAGCCACTGGCCACCAGGGCAACGAGTGCGCCAAGCGCGGCGGCATGCGTGAAGCGTGTGAACATCGTGCGTGTCCCCTCTTCCAAGTCTCTGCGCTAACCCAAGCTTTCGTGCTGCCACCACAGCGCCCAGAGTGTTCCGAGCGCGATGGCCACCCCGTAGGGGATATGACGCCGCTCGGTGGGTTGCGCGTCCGAGCGCGCCAGGTGCAGTCGCACCGCCCAGCGCCGCAGCGCCGCCGCCACCGTGTCCCAGACCGCCCCTTGCCACAGGAGCGAAACCACCGCCTGGGCCGCACCCACCAGGGAGATGAACGCGGCGGCCGCCATCGACGCCGGGAACCCCAGCACGGCGCCCACC
>NZ_JABUMQ010000404.1:0-8872 GCF_013336645.1 Myxococcus sp. CA039A
GGGTTGGGCTGGGCGGCGACGCTGCCCTCCGTCCGCGCGCAGTTCCTTCCCGCCGTCGACTCCGCGAAGGCCTGGGTGAAGGCGGAGTTGGATTCGCAGCCCTCGAAGGACCCCGCGGCGGAAGCGCCGTGGCCTCCTCAACAGAAGCCGGGCCCGCCGCCGGGCTTTCCTGGCACGACGGCGCCGGTGGACCCACGTCCGGGGGCCCAGGCCGCCGCGCAAGAGCCCGCACCGGAGCCCGTCGAGAAGCAACCCGCCGCACCGGAGCCGTCTGGCACGCCCTCGGTCCGCACCGCGTCCGTCACGTCCCCGCGCAAGGGGAAGGATGCCGCGACGTCACCGACCGGGAAGGGTGTGGCGGAGGCCTCCGGCAAGCCCACCCCGCGCCGCGCCGAGAGCAAGGCCAAGGATGTGCCCGAGCCGGTCACCACCGTGACGCAGGACCCGGACATGTTGGCGGAGGTGATGGACACCAGCACGCCCAAGGGCGCGGCGAAGGCGGGCCTGGGGTGGATCACCCTCTACACGGTGCCTCGGGCGGCCGTGTTCGACGGAGCCACCCAGTTGGGGACCACTCCGCTGCTGAAGTTCCCCCTGCCGGTGGGAACCTACAGCCTGAGGTTGGTCGACCCCACGGATGCGGAGGCGGCGAGCCGTCGTTTGTCGGCGCCCGTGCGTCCCGGCGAAGTGACCAAATTGCAGATTCGACTGGCGGACCTCCCCCTGTACAAGGAGTGAGCGCCGTCCTTGACGCCCCCGGACCCCCTCACTAGGGTCCGCGGGCTCTTCCTTCGACGCAATGCGAGAAGGACACCCAAAGCTATGTATTTCCAGGATCTGATCTTCACGCTCCAGAAGCACTGGGCCGACCAGGGCTGCATCAACACGCAGCCGTACGACCTCGAAGTCGGCGCCGGCACCATGGCTCCGTACACGTTTCTTCGCGCGCTCGGTCCGGAGCCCTGGAACGTGGCGTACGTGCAGCCCTCGCGGCGCCCCGCGGACGGCCGGTTCGGAGAGAACCCGAACCGCCTGTTCCAGCACCACCAGTTCCAGGTCATCCTCAAGCCCGCGCCGAAGAACGTGCAGGAGCTGTATCTGGAGTCGTTGCGGAAGATTCGCATCGACCCGCTCGAGCACGACATCCGGTTCGTCGAGGACGACTGGGAGTCCCCCACGCTCGGCGCCTGGGGCCTGGGCTGGGAGGTGTGGTGCGACGGGATGGAGGTGACGCAGTTCACCTACTTCCAGCAGTGCGGCGGCTTCGACTGCAAGCCCGTCTCCGCGGAGCTCACCTACGGGTTGGAGCGCATCTGCATGTACCTGCAGAACGTGGAGAACGTCTTCGACATCGAGTGGGTCAAGGGCGTGAAGTACCGCGAGGTGTTCCACCCCAACGAGGTGGAGATGAGCAGGTACGCGCTCCAGGAGTCGGACGCGGGCATGCTCTTCGCTCTGTTCGACGCGTACGAGAAGGAGTGCAAGCGCCTCATCGAGCGTCAGCTGCCGCTGCCGGCGTATGACTTCGCGCTGAAGTGCTCGCACACGTTCAACCTGTTGGATGCGCGCGGCGCCATCTCCGTCACGGAGCGCGCGGCGTTCATCAAGCGCGTGCGCGACAACGCGCGGCTGTGCGCGGAGGGCTACCTCCAGATGCGCGAGCGGCTGGGTTACCCGCTGTTGAAGACGCCGTGGACGGTGGGAGAGCAGCCGGCCCTCCTCGAGGGCAAGCCCGCCAGCGAGTACTGGAAGACGGTGCAGCTCAACAAGCCGGTGGAGAAGAAGGAGAAGGCGGAGGTGGCTCGTGGCGCGTGACCTGCTGCTGGAAATTGGCGCGGAGGAGATTCCCGCGTCGTTCATCGGCCCCGCGCTGGAGGACCTGCGTCGCGTGTTGACGGAGCGCATGGCGGAGGCGCGCCTGAAGCACGGTGAGGTGAGCGTCTACGGCACGCCCCGGCGGCTGGCGGTGCTGGTGCGGGACGTGGCGGACTCGGGCGAGGACGTGGTGAAGGAGGTGCTGGGGCCCAGCGCCAAGGCCGCGTTCGACGCCGAGGGCAAGCCCACCAAGGCGGCGGAGAAGTTCGCCGAGAGCCTCAAGCTGTCGGTGGACAAGCTGGGCCGCTCGCAGACGGCGAAGGGCGAGTACCTGTCCGCGCGCGTCGAGGAGAAGGGGCGTCCGGCGGCGGACACGCTGAAGGACGCGCTGCATGTCGCGGTGCACTCCATCAACTTCCGCAAGTCCATGCGCTGGGGTGACGTGGAGGCGTCCTTCGCGCGGCCGGTGCAGTGGCTGGTGGCGCTGCTGGGCGGCGACGTGATTCCCGTCGTCTTCGGCGACGTGAAGAGCGGCCGCACCACCCACGGTCATCGGTTCCTGGCGCCGGGCGCCATCGAGCTGAAGGCGCCCGCGGACTACGAGGCCGCGCTGGCGAAGGCGAACGTCGTCGCGGACATCGCGAAGCGTCGCGCGCAGTTGGTGGAGAAGTTGGCGGCGGCCGCGAAGGCGGCCGGCGGCAAGCTGCTGGAGGACGAGGGATTGGTGGACCAGGTGACGAACCTGGTGGAGCTGCCGAGCCCCGTCGTCGGGACGTTCGAGGAGCGGCACCTGGACCTGCCCCCGGAGGTGCTGGTGCAGGAGATGAAGAGCCACCAGCGCTACTTCTCGCTGGTGGACGGGGCGGGGAAGCTGCTGCCCAAGTTCATCGCCGTGTCCAACACGCCCGTGCGCGACGAGCAGCTGAGCCTCCGCGGCTACCAGCGCGTGCTGCGCGCGCGTCTGGCGGACGGCCGGTTCTTCTTCGACGAGGACCGCAAGACGCCGCTGATGGACCGCGTGGAGAAGCTGGGCCGCGTGGTGTGGCAGGGGCAGCTGGGTACGTATCTGGAGAAGGTGGAGCGCTTCCGCACGTTGGGCGTGTGGTTGGCGGTCCAGACGAAGCGGGCAGGGGAGAGCGCGACCATCGAGCGCGCCGCCACGCTGGCCAAGGCGGACCTCGTCACCGGCATGGTGGGCGAGTTCCCGGAGCTCCAGGGCGTCATGGGCCGCGAGTACGCGCGCGCCAGTGGCGAGCCGGAGGCGGTGGCCCAGGCCATCTTCGAGCACTACCTGCCTCGAGGCGCCGAGGACGCGCTGCCCACGCAGGACGCGGGCGCGCTCATCGGCATCGCGGACCGGCTGGACTCGCTCTGTGGCATCTTCGCCATTGGCAAGGCGCCCAGCGGCGCGGCGGACCCGTTCGGGCTGCGCCGGGCGTGCATCGCCATCATCCGGCTGGTGCTGGGCCGGGGCTATCGCTTCAGCCTGGCGGGAGCGGTGGACGAGGCGCTGCGGCTGCTTGCGCCCAAGCTGACCAACGTCAAGCGCAAGGCGGGTGATGCCGCTCCGCGCGAGCAGGTGCTGGAGTTCTTCCGGGGCCGGCTCAAGTCGCTGTGGGGCGAGCAGCACCGCACGGACGTGGTGGAGGCGGTGCTGGCGGCGGGGTTCGACGACCTCGTGGCCGCGCACAAGCGCCTGGAGGCGTTGAGCCTCATCGTCGGGCGCGCGGACTTCCAGCCCCTGGCCGTGGCCTTCAAGCGCGTGGTCAACATCGTGGAGAAGCAGGGCCGCGACGTGGCGGGCGGGCAGACGCAGTCCCAGAAACTGGTGGACGACGCCGAGCGTCAGCTCCACTCCGCCTTCACCCAGGCCCGCAACTCCGTGGCGGGGTTCGTCCAGTCGGACGACTTCTCTGGCGCCCTGAAGGAAATCACCGGTCTGAAGCCCGCCGTGGACACCTTCTTCGACAAGGTGATGGTCATGGCCGAGGACAAGGAGCTCCGGGAAAACCGTATCCGGCTCCTCACGGAGATTGGCGCCCTGTTCAACCAGGTGGCCGACTTCTCGAAGATCCAGGCCGAAGCGGCCGCCTGACCGCCGTCTGGCGGTTGCCTGCCCCCCGGGGGATGAAGCACGTCCCCGGGGGTCCCAGTTCGTCTGCTGGAGGGCTCCCGGGAATGGATGCCATCCTTTCCGGTTGCCCGGGGGGAGGCCCCTTCCTACACTCCGCCCCCCTCTGATGCGCGCCTACCTCGTCACCTCCGCGCTGCTGCTCGTGTCGTGTTCCGTCGACTCCGAGCCGCAGCCTCCGCCGTCCACTCACCTCGTCTATCCGAGCGGTGTCGCCTTTTGGCGCCCCGAGGTTTCTACATCCACGAACGGATTCTTGTACGTGGCGGGAGCGAACTTCGACAAGTGTTACGCCTCCGGCGCGGTGACGGCGCTGGACCTGGACGCCCTGGGGCTGCGGCCCTTTGGCAAGGACTTCTCCGACACCACGGAGGCCCCCTTCCCCGCGCTCATCACCGAGCTGCACGTCACGGCGCCGGCCTTCGTGCTCATCGACAGCTTCGCGGGGGAAATGGCCCTGTGGAGTCCGCCCGGACGCCCGCCTCGCCTGTTCGTCCCGACGCGCGCGGAGGGAAGCTACCTGCAGGTCATCGACGTGTCGGATGACGGCGCGAACTTGAACTGCGCGCAGGGGGGTAACGGGCGCGACTGCCGGGTGAACGCCCTGTCGCTGGTGGGTGTCCCGGGCGCGTCGAAGGACGGCCTCCCTGGCGCCCCGTCGCCGATGGGCGTCGCCGTGGAGCGCACCAACCCCGACGCCCGGGTGTGGGTGACGCACACGGAGCTGGTGGGCCCGCCCGCGGCGGAGTCCCAGTCCGAGCTCCAGTCGTACCTGGTGGACCTGCCCGCCTCGGCTCCCACGCGCGAGGAGCTGAGCACGTCCAGCTTCGTCCCCCTGGGCGTCGGTGGCCTGCTGGCGGGCGCGGCGCACTCGGTGGCCATCGGTGGCCGCTACCTCTATGCGTCCGGGCGGAACTCCGCGACGGAACAGCTGGGTGCGCTCGCCGCCAGCTTCGTGCTGCGGCTGGTGGACCGGACGAACACGGGGCGCGTCCTCGAGTCCGACCTGAAGGCCATCTACTCCATCCGCGAGGCGCGAGGCATCGCGGTGGCGCCGCTGATGATGCGCGACAATCCGACGCAGGTGGACCCCAATCGCGAGCGTGTCTACCTGCTGGCGCGCGGCCCGGACACGCTGCTCGTGCTCGACATCGAGAACGCGCTGGCGGACCTGCCCACGCTGCGTGTGGTGTCGGCTCAGTCGCTGCCGGAGAGCGCCAGTGAGCTGGAGGTCATCTCGCGTGGCCCAGGCCGGGGCAACCTGGTGGCGGTGACGGGCAGCGGCGACGAGGCCGTCTCCATCTACGACGAAGAGGTGGGGCAGCTCGTCGCGCAGGTGCTCGTGGGCAAACAGGACCCGGCCCAGCCCAGCCAGCCCTTCGGATTGACGGCGGACGTGCGCAACAACTCGGCGCGCCTGTTCGCCACCACCTTTGGCGACGGACGCGTCGCTGTCATCGACATTCCCAACCTCGACCGGCCGCAGGATGCGCGGTGGGTCGCCCTGCTCGGCGCGCAGCAAATGCGCGACACGCGTCAGGGCACCAGTGTGTGCCAGGAGTCCTCCCCGTGAAGTGCGGAACCCTCACCCTCCTCCTCGCGTGCGCCGGGCTGACCGTCGGTTGCTCCGACACCCAGGCCACGACGGGCATCGCCGGTCTGTCTGGGACCTATGACCTGACGCTCGTCGGGAACCTGGTTTTCGTGACGTCGTCGGACCGGGACGAACTCCAGGTGTTGGACCTGTCGGCCAATCCCAGGCAGTTCATCCCCGCGCCCAACCCGCTCCAGACGCTGGCCATCCCGGTTCTGGACCGGCCGGACTCGCTCACGCATGACGTGGGCTACAAGGCCGATGGCTCGGAGCTTCCAGGGCCGTACGTGTACGCGCGCAGCGCCGGAGCCTCGCAGATCTCCGTGGTGGCAGCGGACCCCGCGCGACTGGTGCAGGTGCATCCGCTGTTCGCGCGCAGCCTGGTGACGGCCTTCGCGGCCCGCTCGCCGGACGTGCGCCCCGAGGGCGAGCCGGCGGCGCCGAGCGTGCTCTACTACGCCATGCAGGACCCCGACGCGCCCTTCGAGGACGACAGCGGTGGCTCTCGCATCGAGCGTCAGGCGCTGCCCGGGCCCGAGGCGCTCGAGGCGGGCGAGCTGGTGCCGGCCCCGGTGACGCTGTTCTGCCTCCAGCCAGGCGAGTCAGTCCAGGCGATGGCGGTGCTGCCGGACAACCAGCTCGTGGTGGCCACGCGGCAGGCGTCCGGGCGCTCCGGGCGCACGCTGCTGGTGACGGATGCGAATCCGACCACGAGCGAGAACTGCACCATTCCGTCCACGGCGACGCGCGACCTGTCCGCGGGCTTCGACAACACGCCCGTGCGGATCGTGGTCTCCCATCCCCGCGTCGTCACCCGACAGGATGACACCTCGACTCCCGACGTGAACGAGTTCTCCGAGATGCCAGCGGGTCGGTTCGTCTATGGCGTCAAGGACGAGGTCTCCTGCGGCGGGGCACCGGAGTGCTCTGGTGTGCTCGCGGTGGACTCGACAACAGGGCTGAAGGCCACGGACCTGAGTGGCGCGCCCATGCTCCCCATCCTTCCCCAGGATGGTCTCCCGACGGGGCTGGCGCTCATCCCGGATGCGTCGCTGCTCCTGACCCTCATCGGAGACGATGGAGGGGTGTCGGTGAACGATACCGCCACCGTGCCGCTGCTCGGCTTGATGCCCTCGTCCAACGGCTCCATCACCGTGTTCTCCGCGAGCGATCGACGCGACTTCGACCTGGATACGCGCAGGGCGTTCGTGAACGTGGTGGCCCGCAACCAGGCGGAAGAAACAATCGACATTGCAGGGGTGTCCACGCGCGTCGACGTGTCTCAAACCCTTGAGTATCCCTGCGACCCGGCGAATCCCACGGGGCCGAGCGTCACCCGCAAGGGCCTCTTCGAGGGCTCGGTGGCGAATGGCCTCTTCCGCTTCATCTACCAGGGGGCATTCCCGGGTGCGTTCGACCTGGCGCGGGACCTGTCGACGCCGACGAGCTTCGAGATTCCCCAGCCCGCCGAGGCCAGCAAGCAGGTGAGGGTGGGGGATGTGATCGTGCTGGCCAGCCTGGATATCATCTGCACGACGGACCTGGTCGTGTCGTCGATTCAGCCCGCGGCGGAAGCAGGGAAGGTGCGGCTGGAGACGCTCACCCCCATCCCGACGGACTGCGCGGAGCTCCCTCTTTTCACGGTGCTGGCGTCGGGAGAGCAGCCCTTCCTGCTGGTGGATGAGAACGGCAGTCTGCTGTCGCGAGACGTGGAGGGTGTCGGGTCTGGCTATGAGATCCCGACGGGCTCCTACACTTTCCATCCGACCGACTTCCTGGCGACGACGACGCTCACGGGCTGTGGCTCCGGGGGCCTGACAGTGCCCCTCTATCCGCCCACCCCGCCGCCCCTGCGGCTCCGCGTGGACGTCAGCGAGGGTCTGGTCCGAGGAGACCGCTACGTGGTGGCGGTGGGCTCGGGCGTGCTCACCCACGTCTTCGGGGTGAATACGTCGAGCAGTTCGGGCGCGGGTCTGCAGTTCTACACCCTGCCAGGCCCCGTCGTGGGCTCCCAGGCGGGTGGCACCGCGCTGGCCTACATCGCCTATCCTTCCGCGGACGGAATTCTACAGGTGAACCTGAACGAGGTGCGGACCAACACCCTCAACGACGTCGCGCTGTCCTACTTCGAGTAATTGGGCGTGGGGAGAGGTGTCTGTTAGAGTCCGGGTCATCCTGTACCGTCCGAGTCAAGACCGATGATCGATCAGAACTCACGCCCCGCCCGCAAGGTCGGAATCGCCGACCACCTGTGGGACACGTACGAAGAGATGGCCCAGCAGATGGGCTCGGACCGCGATGCGCTGATCAACCAGGCGCTCTTCATGTTCGCGCGTCTGAACGGCTTCATCGAGGCAAGGTCTCGAGCGGAGGCGCACGCCGCGCCCTCCGCCGCGCCCGCGCCCGCGCGTCCGGCCCCCATCTCCGCGGCTCCCGCTCCTCGTGCTTCTTCGCCCCCGGTGCTGGCGCCCGCGCCCGCCCCGAAGGCGGAGCCGCCTCCTCCGCCTCGTCCCGGTGCCCGTTCGGCCGCCGCTGAAGAGCGCGCTTCCGCCAACGGCCTGGACAATGACCCGGTGCGCCGCGAGGTGGCCGAGCGCGTCCTGGAGACGGCCGCGGAGCTGGAGCGCCTCATCAAGGGCAAGAACGAGCCGCCTCCTCCCAACGACGACATGGTCGAGGAGGATGAGGAGCCGCTGCCCGAGGATCAGGACGACCCGGGCCTCGAGGACGAGCAGGCCGAGCCCGAGGAGGAGCCCGCAGACGAGCTCGCCGAGGAGGAGGACGAAGGCAACGCCCTGTACCTCGTCACCGAGTCCGGAGATCAGGAGCGCATCATCAAGGAGCGCTTCGTCATCGGCCGCGGCAAGCACTGCGACTTCGTCATCAACTCCGGGAAGGTCTCCCGCGAGCACGCGGTCATCGCCCAGGAAGGCCACGATTGGATCATCGAGGACCTGGGTTCGTCCAACGGCACGTGGTTCAACAAGCAGCGAATCAAGCGCCGGAAGGTCGAAGACGGGGACGAGTACTTCATCTGCAGCGAGAAGATCCGGCTCGTCCTCCGGTGAGTGAGCCCCGTCTTCCGGGGCAACTCGCTGTTCGCCAATTGACGGCCTCCAGGCGTCCCTGGTTTGATACCGGACGCCTGGACGCGAATGGGACAGGCGACGGATGACGCCTGGACACATCGCGCTGTGGACGGTCCTTGGAGTGGCCCTGGTGATCTCGGTGGTAACCGATGTCTTGCGCCGAGAGATCCTCGACGTGGTCACCTACCCGCTGATGGCGGTGGGGCTGGGAGTGCGCCTCGCCACCGAAGGGGTGGGAGGGCT
>NZ_JABUMQ010000405.1:0-8857 GCF_013336645.1 Myxococcus sp. CA039A
GCCCTCGAGCCCGCCCGAGGGGACGCTTCCTCGCGAGGGCGAGGCCGCCGCGAAGCCTCCCGTGCATGTCGTGACGACGGGGAGCACGGGGGTGCCTGTCCGCGGTGGCGCTCAGGACGAGGAGCTTCCCGTTCCCTCCGGAGAGCCCGCCGAACCAACGGAGCCTCCTGGAAAGGAAGCACCCGGCAAGACGCCGCCGAGTGGTGGTGGGTACACGCCCGAGGACCCGAAGAATCGCGAGTGGACCTCCGGGGTCGTGGACATGAAGCGGCAGGATGCACCCCAGGCCACGCTGCGCTCGGTGCGCGCGGGGGCACATCCGGACTTCGACCGCGTGGTGTTCGAGTTCGAGGGGACGCAGCTACCCGGCTACCGCGTGGGGTACGCGAAGGAGCCGGTGGTGCAGTGTGGCTCGGGAGACCCGGCGTCGCTCGCGGGCAAGGGGCAGCTCCAGGTGACCTTCACTCCCGCGCGAGCACACACCGATGCGGGCCAGCCGACGGTGGCCACGCGCGAGCTGAAGCCGGCGCTGCCCGTGCTCCTGGAACTGGAGCGCACCTGTGACTTCGAGGGCGAGGTGACGTGGGTGCTGGGCAACAAGAGCGTCCAGGCGTTCCGCGTCCTGGAGCTGCGCGAGCCCACGCGCCTCGTGGTGGACGTGCAGCACTGAGCGGGGATGTGAAGCGGGGCAGGGAGTCCCGCTTCACTAGCACTTGAGGGCGGACGTGAAGCGAGCGTGGGACACACCTCGCTTCGCGGCCCGCCGGTCGCACGTGCGCGATGCCAGCCCCTTCACACCCATGGGGCACGTCGCGGTTCGCGGCCCATCGGTCGCACGTGCGCGATGCTGGCGCCCTCCACATGATGGGGGCACGTCACGGTTCGCTGCCCGTCGGTCGCACGTGCGCAATGCCAGCCCCGGGCGCTCGCGGAGGCGTCACGTCATGCCGCGCGTGCGCCGTCGGGGCGCTCGTGGAGGCGTCACGTCATGCCGCGCGGGCGCCGTCGGGGCGCTCGTGGAGGCGTCACGTCATGCCGCGCGGGCGCCGTCGGGGCGCTCGCGGAGGCGTCACTTCATGCCGCGCGGGCGCAGTCGGGGCACACGCGCTACCGGCCTTCCCTCAGCTCCTCCGCGAGCCGGTCGAGCCCCGCGAGCAGCTCACGGTGTTTCTCCCGCGCGGGCTCCCCTCCTGCTCGCAGCGCCAGGGCCAGCACGCCGGGGAGGTTCATCGCGGCGTCGCCTCGCAGGCGCTCGCGATACTCCCGCATCCAGTCCGTCGGCGCGCGCAGCGACCAGTTGCGCTCATCCACCGTGCCCGGCTCGTTGTACGTCTCCGGTATCCCCAGCAAGTCCGTGAAGAACACCATGACATTGCGCGCGCGACTGGCGAACAGGTCCGCCAGCTTCGCCTGCGCGAGCTTCCCCGGGTCCGCCGCCAGCGCTCGTGCGAAGTCCTCTCGCCGCTCGGGCTCGGGACACAGTCGGGTCGCCAGATAATCCGCCTGCGCCCGCAGCGTGCCGCGCCACTGCCAGTCCCCCACCAGACGCCACAGCGACTTCGTGTCGTGATTGCCCACCATCATCCAGTCCTCGGGCGCCACGTTCTCGCTGCGATACACGTCCGCGGGATTGCGCAGGTCCGCTTTCTGCGTGACGCGGAAGCGGCCCAGCCCATAACGCGCCATCACCCGCCCCAACGGATACGGCAGCGTGCTCAGCACCTCGCCCAGCAGGTCGCCCAAATCCCGGCCGTTGCGCCGCGCCGCCGCGACCACCGTGTCGAAGAGGACGCTGAAGCGCTGCACCTGCTCGGGCGTGAGCGACTTCACCTCGCCATCCGCGTACCTCGGCAGCGAACGGTCCAACTGCTGGGGGCTCACCAGCGAGTAGCGCGCCAGCTCCAGGTGGTCCGTGAGGTCCGGCGACGAGAACAGGCGCGCCCCGTGCTGCACCGCCCCCAACGCGTCCCACTCCCCCGCGCGGTAGACCCACGGACACACCAGCCCATGGGGATGGTCCAGCCGCAGACCGTCGTACTCCGCGAGCATCTTGTCCATGCGCGCGTCCATGAAGCGCAGCACCGCTCCGGGCCGGAAGCCCAGCAAGGGACCTTCACCGCCCTCCGCGAAGTACTGCTCCGGGTCCAACACCGGATAGTTCCACGGCTGGCCCTCCGGATTGGTGCGGCTCGGCGGAGCGCCCATCAGATACGTCCCAAGGAACAAGCCCTGCCACGCCCACGCATCGCGCGGTGAGAACCCAATCTGCAGGTCGCCGTAGAGCTTCAGCTTCAGCCCTGTCGTGCGAGCACGCAGGACTTCGTGCTGCGCATGCACCAGGAACTGGAAGAAGGCATAGCGCTCCAGTACGTCCGCGTACTGAGTCTCCAGCGCCTGCACCCGCGCGGCGGCGACACCTTCGGCTCCCGGACGCGGACTCCACAGCCGTCCATCCAAGGAGTCGGCCCACGGCCTCCAGTCCAGCACGCCTTTCTCCGCGCACAGCACATCGAAGAGCGCGTCACGCAGCAACCACGCCCGGTGTCGCTGGCGAAAGGTGTTGAAGGTCTCGGCGCCCTCACGAATGGCGGCCGAGGCATCCGGACTCGCGCGTTGGAGCCGAAACGACGTCCACGCCTCGTCGAGCACCGCGAGCTGCGTGCGGAAAGCCCACCGGTAGCGCTCCCCAGGACTGGAGGAACGCGAGCGCCCTTCGACGAGCGCGGCCACACGGCCCTTCGGAAGCAACGCACCCCAAGCCTCGTCCTCCAGCTCCGCGAGCGCCACGTTGAGCACGTTGCGAGAGAAGAGCGTGCCGTCATACGGCGAGGCGTTCGACTCCGACGTCTGCCCCTGGGGCCCCAGCTGGATGCCCGTGAAGCCCAGCCTGCGCGCGGCTTCCAGGAAGCGGGCCGCGCCCTCCGAATAGGGCGAGCCTCGGCCCGTGTCCTCGTGCGGAAGACTGGGGAAGCTGGGGTCGTGGATGCTCAGGACCAGGTTGCGGACATCGAGTGCGGCCAGGGCTTGGGTGACGAGTCGACGATGGTCTTCAGGCAGCAAGGCTCGGGACATGGCGGATGGCGACCGACCCTAGGTTCCTCCGAGGGACACGCCAACCCGCTTCTCGGGCCGACGTTCAACATCCGTCCGAGGCGGACACTCCGCGAAGCTTCTCGGACACTCCCAGCAGCCCGGTGTCACTTCTGTCGGGACTGCGGCGCCGGACGGGGCTCGCCGCCTCCGCCCGTGGGGTGCCCGGTTCCGGGTGCTCGGAAGTGGAAGACCTTGCGCAGCTTGCGGCCCATCCACGTCCGCCCATCCACCAGGATTTCGTACACCGTCGGAATCACCAGCAGCGTCAGCAACGTGGACGTAATCGTGCCGCCAATCACCGCGCGGCCCAGCGGAGCGCGGAAGTCACCACCCTCGCCCGCGCCGATGGCCACGGGAATCATGCCCGCCACCAGCGCGAAGGTCGTCATGATGATGGGGCGCAAGCGGATGCGGCCCGCCTCGATGAGCGCCTCGCGCAAGGGCATCCCCTTCTCGTGGGACCACTTCGCGAAGTCGATGAGCAGGATGGCGTTCTTCGCGACGATGCCCATCAGCAGGATGACGCCGATGAGGCTCATGATGTTGAGCGTGTCCCCAGTGATGAGCAGCGCCAGCACCACGCCGATGAGGGACAGCGGGAGCGAGATGAGGATGGCCAGCGGGTCCAGGAACGAGCCGAACTGGATGACCAGGATGAGGTACATCAACAGCACCGCGACGCCCAACGCGAGGAACACCCGCGAGAAGACCTCTTCCTGGTCGGCGGACTCACCGCCCGTCGTCAGCGTGTAGCCCGCGGGGAGCTGCACCGCGCCCACCCGCTCCTGGATGTCTCGCATCACCTCCGTCAACGAGCGGTCCTGCACGTTCGCCTGCACGTTGATGACCCGCTCCCGGTTGAGGTGCGTGATTTGCGCGGGACCGAGCGCCTGCCGGATGTCCGCCACCTGCCCCAGCGGCACGAGCTGGGGTGCGCCTCCCGGCGCCGCGCCCACCCGGATGGGGATTCGCGCCAGGTCGTCCGGGTTGTCACGCGCCTCGGGTGCCAGCCGCACCATGACGTCGCGAGTCTCACCAATCGGGTCCACCCAGTCCCCCACGTCCAGTCCCGCGAAGGCCGGCCGCAGCACCTGGGCCACCTGCCCCACCGTCACCCCGAGCTGCCCCGCGAGGCCCCGGTTCAGGTCCACCTCCAGCTCCGGCTTCTGCCCCCGCGTGGAGAGCCCCACGTCCACCGCGCCGGGCACCTTCTCCACCTCGCGCTGCACCTGTTGAGCGAGTTCAGTGAGCTTCTTCTGGTCGGGCCCGCTCAGCTCCAACTGAATCTGCTTGAAGGCGCCGCCAAAGCCCGACGTGAAGACAGACACCTTCGCGCCGCCCACGCTCGCCAGCTCCTTGCGCAGCGTGCTGCCCAGCGCATCCTGGCTCACGTCGCGGTCCGCCTTGGGCGTGAGCCGCACGTACACGAGCGCCTGGTCCACACCGGGCGCGCTCAGCGGGAGCGGCACGCCGATGGTGCTGTAGGTATAGGCGACCTCCGGATGGGCGCGGGCGACGCGCGCCACCTCCTCCACCTTGCGGCGCGTGTACTCCAGGCTGGAGCCCGGCGGCGTCTCCACCAGCAGCTCCACTTCCGAGCGGTCACTCACCGGCACGAAGCCCGCACCGCCCACCGTTCCCTGGAGCACCAACGCGCCCACGAGCGAGCCCACCGCCACGAGCACCATGGCGAGCCGATGGTCCAGCGCCCAGGCGATGACGCCCTTGTAGCGGTCCGCCTGCCGGTCGAACCACGTGTTGAAGCGGGCGAGGACGCGGGAAATGAAACCGCGCCGCGCGCCCTTCTCCACCTGCGGGTCCGCCCAGTACGCGCTCAGCATCGGGTCCAGGGAGAAGGACACGAACAGCGACACCAGCACCGCGCAGGCGATGGTGAGTGCGAAGGGTTTGAACCACTGTCCGGCCACGCCGTACATGAAGGCCACGGGCACGAAGACGGCGACGATGGAGAACGTGGTCGCCGACACCGCGAGCCCGATTTCCGAAGTGCCCTCCTTCGACGCGGTGTAGTGGTCCTTCCCCATCTCGATGTGGCGGACGATGTTCTCGCGCACCACGATGGCGTCATCGATGAGGATGCCGATGGCCAGCGTCAGGCCGAGCAGCGACATCGTGTTGAGCGTGAAGCCGAAGGCCCAGACGCTGATGAACGCCGCCAGCGCGCTCACCGGCAGCGCCAGCCCCGTGATGACGGTGGAGCGCCACGAGTTGAGGAAGATGAACACCACGAGCACGGTGAGCAGCGCGCCTTCCACCAGCGCCGACTGCACGTTCTCCACCGCGCTCTCCACCCGCACACCCGCGTCGCGGACGATGGCCAGCTTCACGTCCGCCGGGAGCTTCTTCTGCAACGCCGCCACGCGCTCGCGCACCGCGTCCGCCACCTCGGTGGTGCTGTAGCCCTTCGTCTTCAGCACTTCGATGCCCACCGCTTGCGCGCCGTCATAGAGCGCCAGCGTGCGAGGCTCCTCCGAGCCCACGAAGACGTCCGCCAACTGCCCCAGTCGGATGACCTGACCGTTGCGCGTGGTGACCACCATGTCGCGAAAGGCCTCGGGGCTCTCCAGGCGTCCCTTGAGACGGATGGACTCCTCTTCGAGCTTCGAGTTGATGCGGCCCACCGGCGCGGCCAGATTCTGCGCCTGGAGCGCGGTCACGACTTCCGCCAGGGAGATGCGCGCGGCCTGGAGCGCCTCGGGCTTGAGCTGCACGGTCATCTCCCGCTCCACGCCGCCGACGACGTCGGCCTGCGCCACGCCGGGCACCGAGCGCAGCTCGCCCACCACCAGCGGGTCCGCCACGCGGGACAGCCCGGCGACATCGAGTCGCTCCGACGTGAGGGTCAGCGAGACGATGGGCGCGTCCGCCGGGTCGAACCGCGTGAGGACGGGCTCCTCCATCTCCCGAGGCAGGTCGGCGCGTTTGCTGGAGATGGCATCGCGGATGTCTTGCGAGGCCTCCTGGATGTCCTTCTCGAACTCGAAGAACACCGTGAAGGTGGCCAGGCCGTCAGTGGCGGTGGCGGTCGTCTCCTTCGGGTCCACGCCGCTGATGGCGAAGATGGCGTCCTCGATGGGCTCGACGATTTCGCGCTCCACCGTGTCGGGTGCGGCGCCTGGGTAGACGATGCTGACGGCGATGACCGGCGCCTGGACGTCCGGGAACTCATCCGTCTCCAGTTGCCACAAGGCGACGATGCCGAAGATGACCAGCGTCACCATCGCGGTGATGGTCACGATGGGACGCTTGATGGCGAAGTCGGAGATGAACACGGGGTTTCTCCCGGAAGGACTCGAAGGGACGCAGCGAACTCAGGGCGCGCGTGGCGTCGCGCCCTCCGAGGACTCGCTCGGTGACGGGGAAGGACGTGCGGGCGCGGTTTCATTTCCGCCCTGGCGAGTGTCGGACTCGGCGCCGCCACCACCGACACCAGGGCCTTCGTCTCCTGCTACCGGCTCTCCCGGACGTGGCGCGTCCACCTTCACGCGCGCGCCCTCGCTCACCTCGTCGCGCGCGGAGCCGAGCAGCACCACGTCTCCCTCCTGCAACCCCTGGCGCACCTCCACCCGCTTCTCGACTTCATCGCGCAGCCCCAGCGTGATGGGCACGCGCTCCACACGCTCGTCTCGCACGCGCAGCACCGTGGGCTTTCCCTCGGAGTCATCCACCGCACCCAGCGGCACCGACAGCGCTCGCGCGGCCCGCGCGGCCACGCGCCCTTCGGCGAACAGCCCCGCGAGGAGCTGGAGGTCCGTATTGGGAATCGCCACGTAGATGCGCACCTGCCCCGTGTTCGGGTCCACCACCGGGTTGATGCGCTCCACCTGTCCCGTGAACGAGCGGTCCGCGTACCCGGTGACCTTGAACTCCACCGGCGTGCGCACCTTCACCTGGTCCAGATTCGCGGCAGGCACCGACGCCTCCAGGCGCAACGTGCGCGGGTCCACCACGGTGAACAGCGGCGAGCCCAGCTGCACGACGTCACCCACGCTCACCTGCCGCTCGCTCACCACGCCCACGAAGGGCGCCACCACCCGCGTGCGCCCCAGTTGCTCCTGCGCCAGCGCTTGACGGGAGCGCGCCTCCGCGAGCTGTCCCTTCGCCTGCGCCACCGACAACTGCGCCCGCTCGAAATCGCGCTGGGTGATGACTCCGGCCTTGGCCAGCTTCGCGCTGCGCTCCACCTCGGCCTCGGCCACCTGCAAGGCATTGCGCGCCGTCGACACCGCCGTGCGCGTGGCGATGACCTGGTCCCTCAACGTCGCATCGTCGATGCGCGCGAGCGCCTGGCCCTTCTTCACCACCTGCCCCTGTTGGGCCTCGATATCGAGGACCGTGCCCGCCACCTGCGCGCGGACCGCCGCCGCGGTGCGGGCCTGGAGCGTGCCCGAGATTCCAGGGCCGGAGCGCAGCTCGCTCGGCTGCGCGAGCGCCACGTTCTCCTGGCCCAATGTCACCGTGGGATCCTCGGGCTGCGCTGGCTCGCCCGAGCTCTTCTTGCAGCCGGCCACCACACAAGCCGCCGCCAGCAGCAGGCACCACGTCCCGCCAGCCGCCATCCGTCTCGTCCGTTGGGCTCGTCTCACCGCGCGTCTCCGTCCTCCGCCGGTCCCTCCCCTGCCCCCGGCGGGCCGGCTAAACGTGGTGTCGGCCCCTTGCCGCCGGAAGTCGCCCGCCTCCGCTCCTCGCCCCAGGAGACAGAGGCAGGCAGGACGCCCGCTCATGCACATGGCCAGCAGCCGGGCTCACCAGGCGCTCGGCTCCGGAGTCGCCAGGAGGACGGGTCCCTGCGTCGCCGCGGCCGGGATTTCGCTCATCAGCAGCGTGCCGAGCAGGAAGTTCGTCGGCAGGCCACACGTCGGCAGAATCGTCCCCGTGGAGCACGTCACCTGGCGCTCGCGGGCCCGCGTCGTCGGCGTGCGACAGCGCGCGCCCGAGGCGTCCCACTCCGCCTCCACGCTCCAGCCCTCGGAGTCCTGCTGCACGCCCGAGGCGTCGTACAGATTCACCCAGCTCCCATCCACCGTGTACGAGGTGCCGTCGCCGCAGAAGTCCGCGCGCACCATCCGCGTGCAGGCCTGGTGCAAGGGAGCCAGGCTTCGCCCCATCACCGTGGTGGCCCAGGGGCGGTAGCCAAAGCGGACGCACTTGGCGATGGCCGCGCCCTCGCACGCGAAGGTGAAGGCCTGCGTGTCCTCGATTTTCGCGCCGCCGCCAGCGACACCCTGGCGATAGTCCCAGCGCCCTTCCACGGGGATGGCCCCGAGCGCGGAGCCATCCTCGGCCTGACACGCGGGCTTCCACGTGTTGTCCGCCAGGGAGTAGTACGAGACGCGATAGACCCAGACGTCCTCGCTCGCGCCCGTGCCCGGCTGGATGTCGTCCACGCGCAGGGCGACGGTGTCGCCGCTCCCGAGTTCTCCGACGAAGTGCGTGCCGAGGAAGTCCATCCCGGACATCACCGTGCCGTCATGGGACTCGCCGCGGAGCACGCTGCCGTCCAGCCACGTCCGCGTCAGCGCGCCCAGGTCCGCGCGCACGGCCCCCATGAAGCGCACCCCCACGAGCATCTGCCCCAGCTCGGAGCCATTGAGGTTGCGCCCGTTGAGATTGCGGCCATTCAGGTTGCGCCCGTTGGGCGCGGACAGCTCGGCCACCTGGGTTCCCAGCGTCTCGGGCTCCCGGTCGTCCACGGCGCTCCCACACCCCGCCAACCCACAGGCGATGACCATCGCCCCCACCA